>CALMNS010000484.1 GCA_937871635.1 uncultured Solirubrobacter sp. | reverse complement strand
GGCGCGACGGCAGAGACCGCCGAGACGATCCTCCACAACGCGCGGATCGTCACCCTGGACTCTCGTCGCCCCACCGCCTCCGCCGTCGCCATCGCGCAAGGACGCTTCCTGGCCGTGGGCTCCAACGCCGGGGTGCTGGCTCACCGCGGACCACGGACGCAGGTGATCGACGCCCGTGGCCGGACCGTCATCCCGGGGCTCGTCGACTCCCACATCCACCTCCTGACGGGCAGCCTGTCGTTCAACCTCGAACTGCGCTGGGACGGGGTGCCCACGCTCCGTAGCGCGCTTGACCGGCTCCGTGAGCAGGCGTTGCGCACCCCGCCGCCGCAGTGGGTGCGCGTCGTCGGGGGCTGGTCTCGGTTCCAGTTCCGCGAGCGGCGGCTGCCGACGCTCGCCGAGATCAACGCCGCCGCTCCTGACACCCCGGTCTACGTGCAGCACCTCTGGGAGCGTGCGTTCATCAACCGTGCGGGACTGCGAGCCCTTGGCTACAGCCGGAACACTCCGACTCCGCCGAACTCGGAGCTGCAGCTCGACCGGCAAGGCAACCCGACCGGGCTGCTCATCGCCCAGCCGAACTGGGAGATCCTGATGCAAACGCTCGGAAGGCTCCCGCCGCTGCCCATGGCGGACCGCGAGAACTCCGCGCGCCAGTTTATGCGAGAGCTCAACCGCCTTGGCGTCACCAGTGTCGTCGACGGCGGGGACAACACCTTCCCGGGCAGCTTCGATCTCTACGGCGGCCTCGCCGCGAAGGGTCAGCTCACGACGCGCGTCGCGGCGAGCTACTACACGACGAACAACGACAGCGAGCGACAGGACTTCGAGCGATTCCTCGCCGCGGCGCCAGCCGACGCTCGCGACGAGTACTTCCGCGTGATGGGCGCCGGCGAGATCCTCACGACCGCTGCCTTCGACTACACGAACTTCTCCGAGCCACGGACCAAACTCGCGCCGTCCGCCGAGCAGGAGCTGCGCGACGTCCTGTCGCTCGTGGTCCAGACGCCTCGCCCGTTCCGCATCCACGCGGTCTACGACGAGTCGATCTCGCGCGTCCTCAACGTGCTCGAGGCGCTCGATCGGGAGGTCCCGTTCAAGGGCCGCCGCTGGACGCTCGACCACGCCGAGTTCATCTCGCCCCGCAGCATCGAACGCGTGGTGGCGCTCGGCGGGGGCATCGCCGTGCAGCACCGGATCGCGTTTCAGGGCGAGGACGTCATCGAGCGCTACGGCCCGCGGGTCGCCGCGGTCTCACCGCCCATCCGTCGCATGCTGGAAGCCGGGGCGCCGGTCGGCGCAGGGACCGACGGAACGAAGATCGCGACGTACAACCCGTGGGTGTCGCTCAAGTGGCTCGTCACCGGCCGCACGGTCGGCGGTGCGAGGCTCTACCCGAAGGCCAACCGGCTCGACCGGATCGAGGCGCTGCGACGATACACGCTCGGAAGCGCATGGTTCTCGGGTGAGGAGGATCGCAAGGGCTCGATCGAGGCGGGCAAGCTCGCCGACCTCGCCGTCCTCTCGGAGAACTTCTTCGACGTTCCCGCGGAGCAGATCGACTCCCTGGAGTCCGTCCTGACGATGGTCGGCGGTCGGGTCGTCCACGCTGACCGTCCGTTCCGCCGACACGCGCCGGGACCGCTCCCCGTCAGCCCAGATTGGTCGCCGGTCGCCGCCTACGGCAGCGGCCACGGATCGTCCAACGCTGCGTCGAGCGCCGCCCTCGCGCACGCCCACCATCACCACGCTTCCGTCGGTGCTGGTGGTGACCTTTCGAGCTGCGGCTGCATCGCCTTCTGATCGCGGTGCGTCCACTCCCACCCTCGCGCCAACCAGCAGCGAGCGTCCGCCATGCCCGATGAGCTCGGGATGGACGACAGATCGGGTCTCACCGGGTGATCGACCTCGAGCGTCGTCGGGTCATCCCCGGGTTCAGCGAGTCTGACCTGCATCCGACCCGCGCGGCGCGCTTCTAGAAGGCGGCTCGAACACCGCCCGGCCAACGCGTACAGCTAGACCTCGAACTCATCGCCATCGGGATCGGTCTTGATGGTCCAGGTGCCACCTGTGCGGAACGAGCCGGCGGTGGCGAAGGTGTCCTCCATGAACAAGAAGGAGACGATCTGACCATCGCGGACCTTGGCGTGGATCGCCATCGGCGAGGTGACGCTCTTGCCGGTCGCGTTAGCTCTGTAGGTGAACGAGCCGAAGACGGCGACGTCCTCCCCGTCACCGAACAGCGCCTCCACGGCGAACGACTCGATCGTCCACCACGTCCAGACACCCAGGAACGTATCGACATAGGGCTTACGACCCGTGCCGCTTCCGGCCCAGGGCAGCACCTGCTTGAGGAGCGGGTTGTCGAAGTTCAGCGAGATGTACTCGGCATCCTCTGCGACGAGGCGTGCGGTGGCGGCTTCGACCTTGTCCGGGGCCGTGTTGTTGAGGAAGTCCTCGACGACGGCGGTGGCGTTCGTGGCCATGACGTGCTCCTGTCGGGTTGATGTTCAGTTCTCTGCGGGCGCTGCTTCCACCACCATCCCGTACAGAGAGCTCAGCGTCAAAGACCGATCCCCGCGACCGCCCTAGGCTGCGCCCTTCATCCGGAGCTCCGCCGCATTCGCTACTTCTTGGCCATCGCGACCGAAGGAACATCACGCGAGCCGCAGAGCGCCAGACCTCTCGCAACCGTCGCTGAGCGCCGCCCTGAAGCGACTCGACGCACTGCTTGAGTCGCCTAGGAGCTCGTCGGAGTCGGACGCGTTGCCCCTCGCGACGGGACGCGAGCGCTGAGCCGCTCTCGCCGCCGGTCGGTCCTAGGAAGGAGCGCGAAGGAGGGCGCCGTTCCCTCCTATTTGCGGCTACCGCCCCAAGGCGGCCGCGGACAGGTCTCTCGGACCTCCGAGGCGCAAGCATGACTCCGCGTCCTCGCCGAGGCGATCCTCCCACCGGCGCAGGACTCGAGCTGGCGCGACGGCTGTGGGAGACCGCCGAGTCGTCACCGGCGTCCGGGTGGCGGCGAGTGACGTCGGCGGCTGACGCGGCTGGCGCTCGGGCGGGGGTGGGCGGAACAATGCGTCAGCTCGCCGTACGCAGGAGGACGCGGGTGTCGCGGGACACGGCGGTCTGGAAGTCGACGTCGCGTGCGCGTTCGGAGGCCGGCACCGTGCGCAGGCCGGAGTCGACGTAAGCCCGCTCGCCGCGGGGGGCGGGTCGTCGAGTAGGAGCCGCTCAGCGCGTGGCCGGAGACGGCTGGCGTGGACGCAAACGGCAGGACCCGGGCCAGCGCCGGAGCGAGGAGCGTCGTGATGCGGCGCAGCGGGGGCGGGTACTGGCGGGAGAGCCCGGTTGCGAGCATGAGGCCGGGGTCGAAGCACATCACGTGGATGCCCGGATGCTCACGCGCGAGTCCCGTGGCGGTCGCCGCGTTGAGGAGCTTCGAGGTGGTGTAGCGGCGGCGTCCGGCCACCCCGCGGTCCTCGCCCGCGTCGTCGGCACGTGCCCAGTCCCCGACATCGCCGTCGAGCGGCGCGGGCATGCCGAGGCGCTTCGCCGAGTCGTGCGGCCCGAGCCGACGAGCACGCAGCCGCGTCAAGCCCTCACGGTCGATGAACGCGGGAACCTCGGTCCTGAACCGCGTCACCTCGACGGGCGCCGGCTCACCCGGCGGGTCGTAGGAGGTCGCGCGCGCGACACGGGTCCGCCGGTCGCAAACGAGACGGCTCGCGGACGGGCGCTGGCCGAGCTCGCGATCTAAGCCGCTCTGGCCGACAGTCTCATGAGGTCCCGCGATCCGGCGCTCAGCCGGTGACCACCATCAGCGGCCGCGCGCCGGTAACCGCCTGGCGGGTGAGCTCCACCTCGAAGCGGCTGCGGTCGCCGCGGTGGTATGCCACGAACGCCTCGACCGGCACGTCGCGCTCGTCGTAGGAGACGCTGCGCAGCACGAGCACCGGCGCGCCGTGGTGGATGCCGAGGCGGTCGGCGATCGCGCTCGAGGCGACGGTCGCCTCGACCGACCGCGCGCTGCGCACGAGCCGGATCCCGTAGCGGGACTCGAGCAGCGCATACAGGGACTGCTCGGCGAAGTCCTCATCGAGGATCCCGGGCACGAGCTCCGCCCGCAGGTGGGCGACGGTCGAGACCCACGGGACGTCGTCGACGAAACGGACCCGGTCGAGCTCGACGATCGGGTGGCCGCGGCCGACCCCGAGCTCCTCGGCGACCAGCGCGTCCGCCGGTACGAGCGCGAGGTTGCGCACGACGCTGCGCAGCTGCCCGCCGCGTGAGGCGACGTCCTCCGACAGGCCGGTGAGCTTCTGGACGAGGCCCTCACCGGTCTTCGGCACCGCGACGAACGTGCCGTGGCCCTTCACGCGCTCGATCAGCCCTTCGGACTCGAGCCCGGCGAGCGCCTGGCGTACCACCGGCCGCGAGACGCCGAAGCGCCCGCACAGCTCGTGGTCGCCGGGCAGCCGGCTGCCCGGCTCGAGCCCGTCGCGCTCGATCTCGCCCGCCAGGATCTCCTTGAGCTGCAGGTAGAACGGAAGCGGAGAGCTCCGGTCGATGTGGCGCGCCATCGTCCCGACAAGCTACAGGCGACGTCTCCAGCTGCGCCGCGGGCTGAGCGCGATCGGCAAGCGCCGAACCACTTGACAACTACCTGTAGTGACAGGCTAACATCCGGCCTGAAGGGGCGCGCGCTGTCCTGAGCGCCGGAGAGGAGATCCCATACCGATGAGCATCCCGACCACCCCGTTCGGCGCGGCGTTGGACATCGCGTCGGGCCTTGTGAGCCCGGAGGGACCGCTGCAGGAGCGGCGGTTATCGGACCTCCGCGGCCTCTACGCGGACGAGGCCGCGTTCGAGGCGGCCGTCGCGGACGGCGACCCGCTCGTCTACACCGTCAGCGCCGCCCCCGTTCCGGAGGAGGCCGGCGAGGTGCCGTTCTCGATCACGACGATCGAGCCGGGCGACGTCGCCGGTGAGCTCTTCATGACGAAGGGCCACTGGCACACGGCGCACGAGGGTGAGATCTACGAGGGCAAGGCCGGCCGCGGCGGGCTGCTGCTCTTCGACGGCGCGCGGACGCGCTGGATCGACCTCTCCGACGGCGCGGTCGGCTACATCCCACCCGGCTGGGCGCACCGCACCGTCAACACCGGCGACCAGCCGTTCCGGTTCCTCGCGGTCTATCCGGGCGCGGCCGGCCATGACTACGAGCGCGTGCTCGAGCGCGGCATGGGCGCGCGCGTCGTCCGCACGCAAGACGGCTTCGAGCTGCAGGAGGTGGCGTCGTGAAGGGTCCCAAGCTGAAGTTCTCGCTCGGTCTCGTGGCGATGATCGCGCTGATCGCGATCTTCGCCGGCGTGGTGGCCGGCCGCGCCTCGACCAGCTCCGAAGGCGGCGGTGGCGGCGGTGGTGGTGGTGGTGACGCCAGGATCGCCGGCACCCGCGTCGACGTGATCATCAAGGCGTCCGATTCGTCGTTCTGGCAGACGATGCTCGCCGGCGCGAAGCGGGCCGGCACCGACTTCGGCGTCGACGTGTCGCTGTTCGGCCCGACGTCGGAGACCGACGTCAACGAGCAGGTCCAGCTGATGGAGAACTCGATCTCCCGCGGCGTGAACGCGATCGCCATCGCCACGAATTCCTCCGACGCGCTCAACAGCGTCATCGACCGCGCGCGCAAGGAGGGGATCAAGGTGATCATCGTCGACAACGCGGTGACCACCACCCACGACGGCTTCATCGGCACGGACAACGAGAAGGCCGGCGAGGCCGGCGGCGAGCGGCTGTGCCAGCTCCTCAAGGACAAGGGCACGGAGTCCGGGGAGGTGCTGCTCGAGTCCTCGGTCGCCGGTGTGCAGGTGCTCGCCGACCGCGACCGGGGCTTCAAGTCCGGCCTGGCCAAGGGCTGCCCGAACGTCCAGGTCGCCCGCACGCGGTACAACAACAACGACATCAACACCGCCGCGAGTCAGGTGAACGACGAGATCACCTCGAACGAGCAACTCGTCGGGGTGTTCGCGGACAACAACACGTCCGGCAACGGCGTCGCTCGCGCGATCAAGGACAACGACGCGGCCGACAAGCTGCCGGTCGTCGCATTCGATTCCGACCCGCAGGAGAACGCCGCGCTGGCCGACGGCGCGATCGATGCGCTCGTCGTGCAGAACCCGTACTTCTTCGGCTATCAGGGCGTCGTCGAGGCGGCCATGGCCGCGGCCGGCAACTCCCCGCCGGCGCGCCTTGACCCGGGCGCGGTCGTGGTGGACAGGGGCAACATGGGCGAGGACGCCGTCAAGAGGCTCCTCAACCCGCCGAAGGAGGAGATCTAGCCATGGCGCTCGTCGAGCTCCGTGGCGTCTCCAAGCGCTACGGCGCCGTACAGGCGCTCGAGGACGTCGACCTCGACCTCGATCCCGGCCAGGTCCGCTGCGTGGCCGGAGAGAACGGGGCGGGCAAGTCCACGCTGATCAAGGTCCTCACGGGGGCGATCATGCGCGACAGCGGCACCTACACCGTCGACGGCGACGACCTCGGCGACCCCGGGCCCGTCGCGGCCCGCCGGGCCGGCATCGGGGTCGTCTACCAGGAGCTGTCGCTGCTGCCCGAACTGACCGTCGCGGACAACCTGATGATGGGCCGGCTGCCGTCGCGCCACGGGCTCGTACGCCAGGGCGCGCTGATGGGCACGGCGCGGGAGCTGCTCGGGCGCGTCGGCCTAGGCGACCTCGACCCGCGCACGCGGGTCGCGCAGCTCGCCCCGGCCACCCGCCAGCTCGTCGAGGTCGCGAAGGTCCTCGCCGGGGAGGCGCGGGTGATCATCCTCGACGAGCCGACGACGGCGCTGTCGGGCGACGAGGCCGCCCGGCTGCTCGCGCTCGTGCGCGAGCTGCGCGACGCCGGCGTCGGGATCCTGTACGTGACGCACCGGCTCGAGGAGATGTTCGAGATCGGCGACCGCGTGACAATCCTGCGCGACGGCAAGGTCTCCGACGAGGGGCCGATGTCCTCGTTCGACCATGACGGGCTGATCACGGCGATGGTCGGCCGCAAGATCGAGGCGCTGTACCCGGAACGGGTGCACCGCGAGCCAGGCGAGCCGCTGCTGCGCGCGAGCGGTCTGCGCGTCCGCGGCCGCGGCGATCCGGTGGAGCTCGAGGTCCGCGCCGGCGAGATCGTCGGCATCGGCGGGCTGCTCGGCTCCGGCCGCACGGAGCTGCTGCGGGCGCTGTTCGGCGCCGATCCCGTCGACGGCGGCACGATCGAGGTGGCGGGCAAGCGCGTGCCGCCGGGCGATCCGCGGCGCTTCGTGCAGGCGGGCGTCGGGCTGCTCACCGAGGACCGCAAGGAGCTCGGGCTGCTGCTCGAGCTGTCGATCCGGATGAACGCCTCGATCGCCGACATGGACGAGATCTCGCAGTTCCAGCTCGTGTCGCGCAAGCGCGAGGCGTCGATCGTCGACCGCTTCCTCGACAGGCTGCGGCTGCGGGCCGGCAGCTACTCGCAGCCGGTCTCGTCGCTGTCGGGCGGCAACCAGCAGAAGGTGCTGCTGGCCCGCTGGCTGGCCAAGAATGTCAAGGTGCTGCTCTTCGACGAGCCGACGAAGGGCATCGACGTCGGCGCCAAGACCGAGATCTACCAGCTCATCGGCGACCTGGCCGCGGACGGCCACGCGGTGGTCGTCGTCTCCTCGTACCTGCCCGAGCTGCTCGGGCTGTGCGACCGGATCCTGGTGATGCGCGAGGGCTCGATGGCCGGGACGCTGCCGGCCAAGGGCACCTCCGAAGAAGACGTCCTGCGGCTCGCGAGCCCCGAGGAAGGAGCACGGCATGTCAACGCCTGACGTGACCGCCGAGGCCGCGCACCGGCCGCAGCCGCAGGAGCGCGGCGAGCGCATCGTCGGGTTCGGCGACGTCTTCGGGCGCGACGCCGGCGGCCTGATCGTCCTGCTGGTCCTGTTCGGGGCGCTGACGCTCGCATCGGAGCAGTTCCTGACCGGCTCGAACCTCGAGAACCTCGTCCGCCAGGTCGCGATCTTCGGGATCATCGCGATCGGCCAGCTGCTCGTGATCCTGACCGCCGGCATCGACCTGTCGGTCGGCTCGGTGCTCGGCCTGGCCGGCGCGATCACCGCCGAGCTGCTGGTGCGCGGCGTGTCGCCGGTCGTCGCGATCCTGGCCGGCGTCGGCGCCGGAATCGTGTGCGGCGTGGTGAACGGCGTCGCGGTCGCGACCGTGCGGATCCCGCCGTTCATCGCGACGCTCGGCATGCTCTCGATCGCGCGCGGCATCGTGCTCGTGCTCACGGACGCGAGCACGGTCCAGCCGCTGCCCAGCTCGTTCGCCGACATCTCCAACGG
>CALMNS010000483.1 GCA_937871635.1 uncultured Solirubrobacter sp. | reverse complement strand
AGTCGAGCCCGCGCCGCGCCGTGCTGGCCGCCACGCGGGGACTCGTCCCCATGTCGGTGACGATCGACGGACGGGCGCTCGGACCGCGGCGAGCGGGCACGGAGGTCCACGCGCTCGAGCTGATCGCCGCGCTCGCCCGGACGGGCCGGCTCGCCCTGCGGGTGGTCACCCCGCCGGACCTCGCCCCGGACGCGGAGGAGCTCTTCGCCTCCTCGCCGGCGATCTCGGTCCTGCCGTACGCCACCGCCGCCGGCGCCGCCCAGCCGCGAACGACAATCGTGCACCGGCCGAGCCAGGTGTTCAGCCCGGACGACCTGGCCCTGCTCGTCCCGCTCGGCGAGCGCCTGGTGGTCACCCATCAGGACCTCATCGCGTACCGGATCCCCGGGTACCACGCGAGCGCCGAGGAGTGGCTGCGCTACCGCCGCGCCACCCGGGCGGCGCTCGCCGCCGCCGACCACAGCCTCTTCTTCTCCCGTCACGCCCTCGCGGACGCCGTCGCGGACGACCTCGTCGCGCCCGCGGACGCCACCGTCGTGCCGATCGGGACCGATCACGCGGTCACCGGGCCGCTCGGCGCACGGCGTCCGGACCGCCTGGCCGAGCCGGGCCTCCCCTTCCTCCTCTGCCTCGGCGCGGACCTCCCGCACAAGAACCGGGCCTTCGCCCGGCGCGTCCACGCCGCGCTGGGGACGCGCGGGTGGCCCGGGCGGCTCGTCTTCGCCGGTCCCGGCGGCGAGCCCACGACCGCCGGCGACGGGGTGGTCGAGCTCGGACAGGTCGACGAGCGCGAGAAGGCATGGCTGCTGACGCACGCGGCCGCCGTCCTGTACCCGACCGTCTACGAGGGCTTCGGTCTCGTGCCCTTCGAGGCCGGGCGGGCCGGCGTACCGTGCCTCTTCGCCGCGGTCAGCGCGCTCGCCGAGGGGCTGCCGGGCGAGCTCGCGACGCTCGTTCCCTGGGACCCCGCCGCCAGCGCCGCCGCGGTGATCGACCTGCTCGCGGAGGGCCAGGCGCGCCGCACGCACGTCGACGGCCTGCGCGCCGCCGCGGCGCGCTACACCTGGGACGCCACCGCCCGGGCGCTCATCGACGTCTACGAGCGAGTGCTGGACCGGCCTGTGGCGGAGGCCCGTCGCGCCTCGCGCGAGCGGATCGCGCTCGAGCAGGAGCTCCTGGAGGTCCAGCACGAGCGCGAGCTCGAGTACGCGCGTCACGTCGCCTTCCGCGAGGAGATCGGGGGCGACGGGCTCGGACTCGTCGGCCCGGGCGGGCGGCTCGCGCCCGCCGACCAGCGGGCGCTGCTCGCCCTCGCCTCCCGGGACCGGCTTCGGCGCCCGCTTCTGGGGGCCGTCCGGGCGGCCTACGGAGTGGCGCGCCGGCTCCGCTGAGGCGAGGCCCGGGGTACCGTGCACCGCGTGTCATCCGTACCCGCCGTGGTCGTCGATGGGGTCTCGAAGGGCTTCCAGCTCCCCCATGAGCGCACCCACACGCTCAAGGAGCGCGTCCTGCACCCGTTGCGCCGGACGACCTACGACCGACTCCACGCCCTCGGGGACGTGTCGTTCACGGTCGAACCCGGCGAGTTCTTCGGGATCGTCGGCCGCAACGGCTCGGGCAAGAGCACCCTGCTCAAGTGCCTGGCGGGGATCTACGGGGTCGACAGCGGCACGATCCACATCGACGGCCGCATGTCGACCTTCATCGAGCTCGGGGTCGGCTTCAACCCCGACCTGGCGGCTTACGACAACGTCGTGACGAACGCGATCATGCTCGGCCTCTCGCCCAAGGAGGCGGTGGCGCGCTTCGACGACGTCATCGCCTTCGCCGAGCTCGAGGAGTTCGTCGACCTCAAGATCAAGAACTACTCCTCCGGGATGCTGGTGCGCCTCGCGTTCTCCGTCGCCATCGAGGCCGAGGCGGACATCCTGCTGATCGACGAGGTGCTCGCGGTCGGCGACGCCGCCTTCCAGCAGAAGTGCTTCGACGTCTTCAACCGGATGCGCGACGAGGGCCGCACGATGCTCTTCGTCACGCACGACATGGGCATGGTCGAGCGCTTCTGCGATCGCGCGATGCTGCTCGAGCGCGGCCGGATGGTCGCCATCGGGACGCCGGAGGACGTCTCGCGCCGGTACCTCGAGCTCAACTTCGACGAGGCGGCGCGCGCGCAGCCCGAGCAGCTGGGCTCGAGTCCGCGCGGCGACGGCAGCGCCGAGGTCCTCGAGGTGTGGACGGAGGACGACACGGGCGCTCGCGCCGACACCTTCGGGCACGGCGGGACCTGCCGCGTGCGGGCCCGCGTGCACTTCGCCGTCGAGGTCGAGGACCCGGTGGTCAGCGTGGTGGTCGTCAACGAGGCCGCCCTCAACGTCTTCGCCGCCTCGAACCTCTCGAGCGCGGGCGAGACGGGCGTCCTGCACCCGGGCTCCGAGGCGGAGGTCTCGGTCAATTTCCAGAACCTCCTGGCCCCGGGCCGTTACGACCTGTCCGTGGTCGTCTCGCGCCCAGGCACCGGCTTCAACATCATGCATCGCCACGAGCGGGCGGCGAGCTTCCTGGTCACCAACCCGACGCCGACGGGTGGACTGGTCGACCTCCCCTACGAGCTCGAGGTCCACGCCACCGGCACGCCGCGCCCCCTGCCCGAGGGCGAGCCGGCGTGAGCGCCCCCCCGACCCCCCGCGGCCGGCTCGTGACGGGCCCGTCGGCGCTCTCGGGAGACACCCGGCGCTTCATCCTGCTCACCCAGCGCATCGCGGCCATGGAGTTCAAGCTGCGCTTCTTCGACTCGGTCCTCGGCTACTTCTGGTCGCTCGCCCGTCCGCTGCTGCTGTTCGGCGTCCTCTTCGTCATCTTCACCCAGTTCGTGGACTTCGGCGACGCGCCCTTCTACGGGGTGTTCCTGCTGTTCGGGATCGTGCTGTTCACCTTCATGGCGGAGTGCGTGAGCGGCTCGGTCTCCTCCGTGGTCGACAAGGAGAACCTCGTCCGCAAGATCCACTTCCCGCGCCTCGTGATCCCGATGTCCGTCGTCCTCACCGCGATCTTCAGCCTGTCGCTCAACCTGATCGTCGTGCTGATCTTCGCCCTGGCCCAGGGCGTCCGTCCGCGGTGGACGTGGCTCGAGCTCCCGCTCCTGCTCGGCGTGCTGCTGGTCCTCGCGGCCGGCTTCTCCATGCTCGTCTCGGCGCTCTACGTGCGGATGCGCGACATGCGGCCGATCTCGGACGTCGCGCTGCAGGTGACCTTCTACGCCTCTCCGATCCTCTATCCGCTCGAGCGCGCCGACCCGCAGGTGCAGAAGCTGATCCTCCTGTTCAACCCGCTGGCCACCGTGCTGCAGCAGTCGCGTCACGCGCTCATCGACCCGGCCACCCCGAGCGCCGCCGAGGCGATCGGCGGCGCGGAGCGCCTGCTCGTGCCGATGACGATCGTCGCCCTGGTGTTCGCCACCGGCTTCGTCGTCTTCAACCGGGCGGCCCCGCGGATCGCCGAGGACCTCTGATGGGCGTCGCCCGTCGCGTCGGCAAGCTCGCCGCCTGGCCGGTCCGGCGGTTGCTCGATCCCCGCTTCGCCGACGTCAACCGGCACGTCGCGATCAACCGGCAGGTCGTCCACGACGAGGGGCAGGCCACCCGGGTGGCCGTCGGCTCGCTCACCGAGAACGTCGATCAGGTCGTCGGGACCTACGCGGCCACCTCGACCGAGTCGCTCACCTTCGTCGGGGCGGAGCTGCGCGGCCTCGAGCGCGCCGTCAGTGGCCTTGAGGAGCAGCTCGGCGGCCGCATCGACCGTCTCGCGGCGGCGACCGAGGAGCGCGGCTACGTCGAGCGACTCAACCGCCTGGCGCGCGGCGGGACGATCGCCGACCTCGACGGGGCCGTCGCCGAGCTCCTCAACTACGGCGCGAGCCACCGCGGCTTCGCCGCCCAGGCCGAGCTGTGGCTCAACCCGGCGATCACCGTCGAGCACCGCGAAGGCGAGGTCCGGCTCGGCCAGGTCAACGAGCGGATCGTGGAGATCCCGTTCGTCCTGCGGGCCCTGGGTCGCGTGCCGCTGGGCGCCCGGATCCTCGACTTCGGCAGCTCGGAGAACGCGCTCGCGCTCTCCCTGGCGACCCTGGGCTACGAGGTCACCGCGCTCGACCTGCGGCACTATCCCTTTGCCCATCCCTCGCTCACCGCGGCGGCCTCGCCGCTGGAGCGGTGGCCGGATCCCGAGGAGCCGTTCGACGCCGTGCTCTGCGTCTCCACCGTCGAGCACGTGGGGCTCGGCTGGTACGGGGAGGGCCGGGCGGCGTCCGGCGCCGACCGGCAGGCGATGGAGCGGCTGCGTGGGTTGCTGGTCGCCGGCGGCCTCTGCGTGCTCACCGTCCCGTACGGGAGCTGGTCGGTCGACGAGGTCCAGCGCCGCTACGACCGGGCCCATCTCGACGCGCTGGTCGCCGGCTGGGAGGTCCTCGAGCGGCTCGTCGCCGAACGGCGCGACGATCGCACCTGGGTGCCCGTCGAGGAGTCCCACGGCCACGCGGTGGCCATGCTCGTCCTGCAGGCGCCCGCCTCGGCGTGAGCCTTCCGCCCCGGAGTGTCCTCCTGGACGTCCAGGGCGCGCAGAACCGTGCGCACTTCGATCGCGGGATCCCGCGGTACGTCACCGAGCAGGCCCGCGCGCTCGTGGAGCTGGTTCCCGAGTCGATCAGCGCGACCTGGCTCAACCCGGCGCGGCCGCTGACCGGCAACCTCGACTGGCTCCTCGGCACGGGCCGCCTCGAGTGGAGCCCGGGTCGCGGGCGCCGGCCGGCCGAGGTCCCCGCCGTCTTCCACGCCATGTCCCCGTTCGAGCTCGACCGGCCGCTCGAGGACCTCTGGCCGGGCTGGGCCCGGGGCGCCGGCGTGGCCACGGTCGTCACGCTGTTCGACCTCATCCCGCTGGTCTTCGCCGACTTCTACCTGCGCGCCCCGGCGATCAAGGCCCGCTACCTCGCGCGCACCGAGTTCGTCCGCCGCGCCGATGCGGTCCTGTGCCTCTCCCAGACGACCGCCGACGACGCCGTCGGGCGGCTCGGCGTCGCGGAGGACCGCATCACGGTGATCGACGCGGGCGTCTCGAACCACTTCGCCGACGCGTTCGGCAGCCGTGACGAGGCCGAGCGCATCGCCGAGCGGCGGTTCCCGCTCGTGCGCCCCGGCTTCATGCTCTACGTGGCCGGCATCGAGTACCGCAAGAACATCGAGCGACTGATCGCGGCGCACGGGCTCACCTCCGCCGGCTTCCGGGAGCGCCATCAGCTCGTGATCACCTGCCGGATGCGGCCCGAGGAGCGCGAGACGCTGCGCGGGTGGGCGCGGCGGGCCGGGCTGACCGAGCGGGACCTGATCCTCACGGGCTACGTGACCGACGCCGAGCTCGCCGCGCTGTACCGGACCTGCGCGCTGTTCGTCTTCGCGTCCTTCTACGAGGGGTCCGGCCTGCCGATCCTCGAGGCGATGGCCTGCGACGTCCCGGTCGCCGCCGCCTCGACCGCCACCTCGCCGGAGATCCTCGGCGACCTGCGGGCCACCTTCGACCCGTTCGACCCGGGCGACATCGCCCGGGTGCTGGAGGCCACCCTGGGGGACCCCGAGCTGCTCGAGGCGCTGCGCGAGCGCTCGCGCGAGCGGGTGCGCCACTACACGTGGCGCCACGTCGCCGAACGGAGCGTCGAGGGCTACGAGCGGGGACTCGCCCGGCGCACGCGGCGGGTCCGTCGGCGCGACCGGCCGCGCATCGCCCTGTACTCGCC
>CALMNS010000482.1 GCA_937871635.1 uncultured Solirubrobacter sp. | reverse complement strand
CGCGGGAGAGGAGCTCGGCGTGCGCCGCGTGCAGCGGCTGGTAGCGCTCGAGCGCCGGATCGCCGAGCAGCGGCTCGAGCCGCGCGAGACCCGCGGCGGCCCCCGAGGCCAGGCCGACGGCGACCGCGCGATTGAGCTCGACCACCGGCGACGGGTTGAGCGTGGCCAGGGCGCCGAAGAGCTCGGCGATCTGCGCCCAGTCGGTGGCCTCGGCGTCGGGCGCCTGCATCTGCAGGGCGGTGATCGCGGCCTGCAGTTGGTACTCCCCCGGCGGGCGCAGGCGCACGGCGTGCTCGAGCCGGGCGAGCCCCTCGCGCATCCGGTCCGGATCCCAGCGCGCCCGGTCCTGGGCGTCCAGCGCGACGTACCGCCCGCTCGGATCGACGCGGGCGGCGCGGCGCGCGTCGTGCAGCAGCATCAGCGCCGACAGCCCCCAGACCTCGGCGTCGTCGGGCATCAGCCGGCACAGGAGCTCCCCGAGGCGGATCGCCTCGTCGCACAGCTCACCGCGGACGAGGCGATCGCCCTCGGTGGCCGCGTAGCCCTCGTTGAAGATGAGGTACACCACCCGCAGGACGCCGCGCAGGCGGTCGGGCAGCTCCTCGTCGGCCGGCACCCGGTAGGGGATGCCGGCGTCGGCGATCTTGGCCTTCGCCCGCACGATCCGCTTGCCCATGGTCGGCTCGGCGACCAGGAAGGCCCGGGCGATCTCGCCGGTCGTCATGCCCCCGAGGGCCCGTAGCGTGAGCGCCACGCGCGCCGGCATCCCCAGCGCCGGGTGGCAGCACGTGAAGATCAGCCGAAGCCGGTCGTCGACGATCGCGCTTGCCTCGTCCATCGCCGGCTCCTCGTGCTGGGCGTCCAGGCGCTTGAGCTCGGCCAACCGCTCGGCGCGATCGGCCACGGACCGGTCCCGGCGCAGGCGATCGATCGCCCGCCGCCGCGCCGCCGTGGTGATCCACGCTCCCGGATTGGCGGGGATCCCGTCGCGCCGCCACGCCGTGACCGCCGCCTCGAACGCGTCCTGCACCGCGTCCTCGGCGACCTGGAAGTCGCCGGCGCGCCGGATCAGAGTGGCCAGCACGATCGCCCGCTCGTCGCGGAACGCCCGGGTGACCGCGGACGCGACCGGGTCGGCGGGCTGGACGCGTCCGCTCACACCAGGTCGGCGACCGCCTCGTCGGAGACCTCGGCGCCGGCCTCCCGAGCCAGCCTCACCCACTCGTCGACCGGCATGACCGGGCGCACCTCCACCGTCCCGTGGCGCGCGAGCGGCAGCCGAGCGGCCTGCTTGAGCGCCTCGTCGAGGTCGGCGCACTCCAGGACGTAGTAGCCGGCCAGGGCCTCCTTGGTCACCGCGTAGGGACCGTCGGTGATCTCCGTCTCCCCGTCTCGCACGCGGACCGACGTCGCGCTGTGGGGCGGGCGCAGGCGCTGGACGCCCACCAGCAGCCCCGCCTCGCGCAGGCTGCGGTTCAGCTCCAGGAAGAGCGGCAGCTCCGCCTCGCGCTCGGCCTGCTCGGCCTGGTCGGCCTCCGCGGCATACAGCAGCAGCATGTACTGGGACATCGCACCTCCGACGTTCGTGCTCCTCGCCGCACCATACGCGGCCTCATCCCTCCGTCGCAGCTCGCGGGGCCGTTTGGACCGTACGCGCGAGTCACTCGTTGGCGTGCAGCGCGGCGTTGAGCCCGCCCCAGCGCCCCGAGCGCTCGAGCGCCTCGACGGCGCCCGACTGGGAATCGCGCCGGAAGAGCAGGCCGTTCGCCCCCGAGAGCGCCGCGGCCTTGACCACCTCGCCGTTCGGCGCGCGCACCCGCGTCCCCGCGGTGAGGTAGAGCCCCGCCTCGACGACGCAGTCGTCCCCGAGCGAGATGCCGATCCCGGCGTTCGCGCCGAGTAGGCAGCGCTCGCCGACGGAGATCACCGTCGTGCCGCCGCCGGAGAGAGTGCCCATGATCGAGGCCCCGCCGCCGATGTCCGAGCCGTCGCCGATCACCACCCCGGCCGAGATGCGGCCCTCGACCATCGACGCGCCGAGCGTCCCCGCGTTGTAGTTGACGAACCCCTCGTGCATGACCGTGGTCCCCGCGGCCAGGTGGGCGCCGAGGCGGACGCGGTCGGCGTCGGCGATCCGCACGCCGCTCGGCACGACGTAGTCCGTCATGCGCGGGAACTTGTCGACCGAGGTGACCTGCAACGGGGTGCCGGCGGCGCGGGCCCGCTGCCGGGCGGCGGGGAGCTCGGCGGGATCGATCGGCCCGCGGTTCGTCCAGGCGACGTTGGGGAGGATCGCGAAGATCCCCTCGAGCGAGATCGCGTGCGGGCGCACGAGCCGGTGGGAGAGCAGGTGCAGGCGCAGGTAGGCGTCGGCGACGCCGGCGGGCGGCGCGGCGAGGTCGGCGACGACCGCGGTGGCCGAGGGCGGGGCCTCCCCGAGCCCGAGCTCGGTGAAGAGCACGTCGAGCGTCCGCCCGTCGGCCGCCACCGTCGCCTGCCCCGTGCCCCAGGCGCCGCCGCTCGCGTCCATGCCTAGACCGTATCCGCCAGCCGGGCGACGAGCTCGGCACTGAGCTCGCCGCGGTAGACCGGCTCCGCCCAGCCGCTGAGGTCGACGTGCAGGTCCTCCCCCACCTCGACCTCGAGCTCGCCGCCGTCGAGCACCACGGTCACCGGTGAGTCCCCGCCGCGCAGCACGTGGGCGACCGCCGCGCCGCAGGCGCCCGTCCCGCTCGACATCGTCTCCCCCACCCCCCGCTCCCAGATCCGCGCCCGGATTGCGTCGCCGGCGAGCTCGGTCCAGAAGGACACGTTCGTGCGCTGAGGGAACTGCGGCGCGCGCTCCATCGCCGGTCCGATCGCCGGCAGGTCGAGCCGCTCGAGCTCCTCGCGCACGGCGAGCCGGATCGCGCACTGCGGGTTGCCGATCGACACGTGCTGGAAGCCCCAGCTCACGCCGCCCGACTCGACCTGTCCCGTCCCGTCGGGCGGGCCGGCGGGGTAGGCCGGAGAGCGCAGGCGGGCGCGGCCCATGTCCACCCGGCAGGTCGTCGGGCCGGTGATCGTGGGGCGGATCTCGCCCGCGGCGGTCTGGATGGAGAAGGTCGTCGCCTCCGTCCAGCCCGCCCGGCGGAGGTAGAGGATCGCCTCGCGGGCTCCGTTGCCCGACAGCTCGGCCTCCGAGCCGTCCGGGTTGAAGATCCGCAGGCGGGCGACGAAGCCGGGCGCGTCGGGCGGTGAGAGCTCGAGGACGCCGTCCCCGCCCGGGCCGGCGTGCGGGTCGCAGAGCAGGCGGACCCGGCCGGGGGTCAGCGGCCGCGAGAGGCGCGCCGCCTCGACGATCACGTAGTCGTTGCCCAGGGCCTGCCACTTCTCGAAGCGCATCGTCAGCGGATCATGCCGACGATCTCCTCCGCGGCGGCGTCCGGATCGCTTCGGCTGAGGTCGACGAGCCGGACGCCGGGCAGCTTGCGCATCCAGGTGAGCTGGCGGCGGGCGTAGGCGCGGGTCCGGCGCTTCATCGCCTCGACGTCCCCTCGCAGCAGCTCCTCGAAGCCGAGGGCCTGGCGCGCCGAGGCCGAGG
>CALMNS010000481.1 GCA_937871635.1 uncultured Solirubrobacter sp. | reverse complement strand
GGTCCGACGGACGCCGGGCCCGCCCCGGCCGTCGCGAGCGACCGCTCGCCGCCGCTAGGCGGTCCGGCCGGCGCGTTCTCCGGAAGGCCACGGACCTGAACGCCAGGGCTTCATCACAGCGTCGGGGCGTCGATCGGTTCGATGCGGCACGTGGGTCCGGGCGCCGCGGCGAGCCGCCGGTCGGTGGTGACGAGGATCGCATCCAGTGCCTCGGCGAGCGCCACGTACATCGCGTCCCAGCCACGTACCGTGTCGCGCAGCTGCCAGGCGCGCGCGAGCAAGAGCCGGTGACCGAAGCGCTCGCCGGGCCACGCCTCCAGGTCCTCGACCGCCTGGGCGGCCTCTGTGCGGTCCAAGCGCCCGCGCAGATGCTCGCGCCGCAGGACGCCGAAGACTTCGACGTCGACGATATGCGGGGCGGCGTGGTCGCCGTCAGCGGCCAGCCGGTCGCCGATCGCCTCGGCGCCAGGCCCGGCGATCAGGACTTCGCAGAGGCAGGAGGCGTCAACGACCAGCATCCGGCCAGGGGCCGCGGAGCTCGTCGAGCGCCGCCAGGACCTCGGCCCGCCCGAGCGGCGAGGAACGGCGTCTGGTCCGTGTCAGCCACGTCGCGACGCTGGGCCGCGTGGCCAGTCGCACCGCCTCGGCGCGCATCAGCTCGGGAACGCTTACCCCGGCTTCGGCGGCACGCCGCGCCAGGCCCGCATACACGTCATCGTCAAGATCGCGAATCTGCACGGTCTTGGGCATGACGCCACCGTATCGTGCGAATACGCAAGGCATGATGCGGACGTGCATGCTGGCCGATGCGGTACCGCGAAGCTCACTGCAGCCACCGCCCGCAGCGAGGCGCTCGTCCGTCTCGACCGCTTGCGCTTCGACCCCGACGTGCCACCGGACTGGACGGCGAGCGACTAGCGCAGCGGGGCGCGGGCGAACTCGGCCATCCCCGCCTCGAAGTCGATCGCCGCGCGGAAGCCGAGCTCGGCCTCGGCCCGGTCCGTCGAGGCGAAGACGTGGCGGACGTCGCCCGCGCGCCACTCGCCGGTGACCTCCGGGGCGGAGCCGTCCATCGCCCGGGCGAGGGCGGCGGCCATGTCGCCCACCGTCCGCGGGGCGCCCGTCGCGACGTTCAGCGCCCCGCCGTACGGACGCCCGCCGGTGAGGGCGAGCACGTTGGCGTGGGCGACGTCGCGGACGTGGACGAAGTCGCGGCGCTGCCCGCCGTCCTCGAAGACGCGGGGCGCCCGGCCCGCCTCGAGCGCGGAGCGGAAGATGGAGGCGACCCCGGCGTAGGGCGTGTCGCGCGGCATCCGCGGTCCGTAGACGTTGTGGTAGCGCAGCGAGGTGACCACGGCGCCCGGGGTCTCGCGCGCCCAGGCGGTGCAGAGGTGCTCCTGGTGGAGCTTCGTGGCGGCGTAGACGTTGCGGGGATCGACCGGCGCGGCCTCGGGGACGGACTCGGGGGCCAGCGGCCGGCCGCACGCCGGGCAGACCGGCTCGAAGGACCGGGCGTCGAGCGCCTCGCGGGTCCGCGGCGGCGGGGCGACGACCCCGTGCTCCGCACAGCGGTAACGGCCCTCCCCGTAGACGACCATGCTCGAGGCGAGCACCAGCCGGCCCGCGAAGCCGCGACGGGCGAGCGCCCGCAGGAGCACCGCCGTGCCCAGGTCGTTGTGGCCGACGTAGTCCGCGACGTCCTCGAAGTCGACGCCGAGCCCGACCATCGCGGCCTGGTGGGACACGGCGGTCACGCCGTCGAGCGCGCGGTGGACGACGTCGGGGTCGCGGACGTCGCCGCGGATCCACTCGGCCGCGGGATCGAGGTAGTCCGGGGGCGCCGCATGGGCCGCCGGATGGAGGTGGTCGAGGATCCGGACGGTGGCGCCGCCCGCCACCAGCTCGTCGACGACGTGGGAGCCGATGAAGCCGGCGCCGCCGGTCACCAGGAGGACGCCCTCGGCCATGGATCGGCAAGGCTACCGGCGTGGGTCGGGAGGACCGGATCAGCGGTCAACCGGAGCGCGCGCCGGTGCGTAGGCCATCATAAGGCCCTCTCCGATCCATGCCCGACGTCATCCTCCCTGTCCTCAACGAGCGCGAGGCCCTTCCCTGGGTGCTCGAGCGCATGCCCGCCGGCTACGCGCCGATCGTGGTCGACAACGGGTCGACGGACGGGTCCGGCGCCCTGGCGGGGCGCCTCGGCGCGCAGGTCGTCCACGAGCCGGTGCCGGGCTTCGGCGCCGCCTGCTTCGCCGGGCTCAGCGCCGCCCGGGACGAGCTCGTGTGCTTCATGGACTGCGACGCCTCCTTCGACCCGGGGGAGCTCCCGCGGGTCGCCGACCCGGTGGCCGACGGCGGCGCGGATCTCGTGCTGGGCGCCCGGACGGGCGCCCGGGACGGCTTCCCGCCCCACGCCCGCCTGGCCAACCGGGTCCTGGCGCTCGAGCTGCGACGGCGCTCGGGCGTCCGGGTGACCGACCTCGGCCCGATGCGCGCCGCGCGGCGGGCGCCCCTGCTGGCGCTCGGCCTCCGCGACCGCCGCTTCGGCTGGCCGCTCGAGATGGTGCTGCGCGCGGCCCAGGACGGCTGGCGGATCGCCGAGGTGCCGATCACCTACCACCCGCGCGCCGGACGCTCGAAGGTCACCGGGACGGTCAAGGGCACCCTGCGCACGGTCCGCGACATGACGGCGGCGCTCTCGTGAGGGCCGCCCTGTTCGTGATCGCCAAGGCGCCCGTTCCCGGGCGGGTCAAGACCCGCCTGACGCCGCCGTGCACGCCCGAGCAGGCCGCCGGCCTCGCCTCCGC
>CALMNS010000480.1 GCA_937871635.1 uncultured Solirubrobacter sp. | reverse complement strand
GGCCAGTCGAGCGCCGCCCGGGCGAAGGCCTGGCGCAGGACGCGCTCGTCGAAGCGGGCCGAGTGCGCGACGAGCACCCGCCCCCGCATCCGCGCTGCGAGCTCGGGCAGCACCGCCTCGGGCGGCGGCGCGGAGTCGACCATGGCCTGCGAGATCCCGGTGAAGCGCTGGATCCCCCGCGACAGCGGCTGCGAGACGCCGACGAGCGAGCCCCAGCGGTCGTGCAGCTCGCCGCCGCCGACGAGCACCGCGCCGACCTCGGTGAGCTCGCACTCCTCGCGGGCGCGGCCGTTCGTCTCCGTGTCGACGGCGAGGAACTCCGTGGTGGCCAGGGCGTCGGCGAGCATCCGGGCCGCGTGGTCTACGCAACGGCCCGGACGCCATGAGAGGCGCCATGCATCGTGCTCGATTGGAATCGGGGTAGGGTGCGTGACGGTCTCGTGTGAACCGTGCCGTTCCTTCGCGGCGGACCCCGCAGGACAAGGAGAGATGACGCGCCCCCTCATCCCAGCGACGCTGGTCGCGCTCGCCGCCGCCGGATGTGGCTCCACCGAGGAGTACGCGAACGAGCCACGCCCACCGGCGCCGATCAACGTCACCGCGGCGATCACCGAGGACCGGGTACAGGTCTCCCCGCGGCGCTTTGGCGCCGGCCCCATCATGCTGATCATCGCCAACCAGTCCGCCGACTCGCACGAGGTGACGCTCGAGACCGACGAGCCCGCCGAGGGCAAGCCCGGCCTTCGCCAGCGGACGAGCCCGGTCAACCCGCGCGGGACCGCCGAGCTGAAGGTCGACGTCACCGAGGGGACCTACTCCGTAAGTGTCGAGTCCGAGGACGTCCGCCCGGCCGCCGTGACGGTCGTCGCCGCCCGGGCGTCCGCCCAGAACGACCTCCTGCAGCCGTGACGTCGTGGTCGAGCCGCCGCGAAGCGCGGCGAGGTCAGAGCTTGCGATGACCGTAGGACGAAACAGCCGTTGATTGGTATCCCGCAGCTCGAGGGCGTCAGCCACCGGCGCGTCCGCGCCGGCGACGTCGAGCTCCATCTCGCCGAGGCCGGCGACCCGGACGCCCCGCCGATCCTCCTCGTCCACGGCTGGCCGCAGCACTGGTGGGTGTGGCGCCACCTGATCGGGCCGCTGGCCCGGACGCACCGCGTCCTCTGCCCCGACCTGCGCGGCCACGGCTGGAGCGACGCCCCGCCTGGGAGCTACGCCAAGGCGACGCTGGCCGGCGACCTCCTCGCGCTGCTCGACGCCCTCGAGGTGCGCGACCCGCTGCCCGTGGCCGGACACGACTGGGGCGGGTGGATCGCCTTCCTGCTCGCCGGCCAGGCGCCCGAGCGGGTGAGCGGCCTGCTCGCGCTCTCCATCCCGCCGCCGTGGTTCCGCAGCCGGCGGCGGCCGAAGACCGTCGTGTTCGCCTCCTACCAGTTCCTGGTCTCGACGCCCGGGCTGGGCCCCGCGGTCCTGCGCTCGCGGCCCGAGGCGGTCGAGGGGCTCATCCGGCTGGGCACCAAGCGGTCCGGCGCCTTCACCCGGCGCGATCTCGAGCTCTACTCCCACGTGCTGCAGGAGCCGGCCCGGGCGGCGGCCACCTCGGCCCTCTACCGCACGTTCCTCACCCGCGAGCTGCACGCCCGGGGCGGCGCCGCGCCGCCGGCGGTCCCGTACCGCGTCTTGATGGGCGAGGGCGATCCGATCCGCAGCGCGGTCGAGCTCCCGGACGAGGTCGAGCTCGTGCCGGGCGCCGGGCACTTCCTGCCCGAGGAGGCCCCCGAGGCCGTCCTCGCCGCGGTCCGCGCCATGCTCTAGCGGTGCGCATCCTCACCGAGGTGGACCCGGCGCAGCTCGCGGGGCTCCGGGACGCCGACGAGTTCTTCTGGCTCGACCTCCTCCACCCGAGCGCCGCGGAGGTCGACACCCTCGGGACGGAGCTCGGCCTGCACCCGGTCGCGATGAAGGACTCCGAGGAGTTCGGCCAGCGGCCGAAGGTCGACGCCTACGCCGAGCACGCCTTCCTCGTCTTCTACACCCCGGCCCGCAGCGCCGCGGTCGAGGACCCGGGCGTCGAGGTGCACGTCTACGTCTCGGGGATGTTCGTCCTGACCGTCCGGCGCGGGGACTGCACCCGGCTCGACTCGCTGCGCTCCGAGCTGGCCGGCCTCGACGTCGTGGAGGGCGAGGAGTACCTCGTCCACCGGATCCTCATCGCGCTGACCGACGCCTACTTCCCGCTCGTCAACGCGCTCGAGACCCGCGTGGACGGGCTCGAGGACGCCGTCTTCCACCGCACCCGCAGCGAGCAGCTCGAGCAGATCTACCGGCTGCGCCAGGACCTCTCGCGCCACGAGCGGCGCGTCGAGGCCCAGGCGGACTACTTCCCGGCCGCGGCGGAGGCGATCCTCGCCCTGCCGGGGCTCTCGCACGGGACGAAGGCCTACCTCGACGACGTGGCCGACCACCTCGTGCGGGTCAGCACCGAACTGCGCCGCCAGCGCGACGACCTCTTCTCGCTCACCACCACGTGCTTCTCCGCGAACGCCAACAAGCTCAACCAGTCGGCCACCCGGCTCAGCGTCCTGGCCACCTTCTTCGTGGTCGGCACCCTGGTCACCGGGTTCTTCGGGCAGAACTTCCGCTGGCTGGTGGACTCCGTCGCGTCTCGCACCGACTTCCTGGTTTTCGGGGTGGGCGGGCTGCTGCTCCCCCTGCTCGTCCTGTGCGTCTACTTCTTCCGGCGGCGCGATGACTGGATGTAAGGTGACGTCGTCCGGACCCGACCCTTTCCCCGCTTAGGAGGCCGTCTCCCCTTGGCCGTTGACATCTCGAACGTGGCCGACCTCGACGTGGAGCCGGGCGAGCTGCCCGCCACGATGGCCGCCTGGGTCATCCGCGAGGAGCGCTTCGGCGAGCCGATCGACGCGATGCAGCTCGAGGAGGTCGACGTCCCCCAGCCCGGCGCCTTCGAGGTCACCGTGCGGGTCATGGCCGCGGGCGTCAACTTCAACAACGTGTGGGCGGCGCTCGGCGAGCCCGTCTCGGTGATGCGCTACGGCGACCACCCGGAGTTCGGCCACCACATCGGCGGCTCGGACGCCTCGGGCGTCGTCTGGAAGGTCGGCGAGGGCGTGACGCGCTGGAAGCCCGGCGACGAGGTCGTGGTGCACTGCAACCAGGCCTCCTACGAGGATCCCGAGGTCCACGGCCTGGACCCGCTCGCCGCGCCGTCACAGAAGATCTGGGGCTACGAGACGACCTGGGGCTCCTTCGCCCAGTTCTGCAAGGTCCAGGCCCAGCAGCTCCTGCCCAAGCCCGACAACCTCACCTGGGAGGAGGCGGCCTCCTACGGGCTGACCTACTTCACCGCCTACCGGATGCTGCTCGACCAGGCCGAGCTGCAGGCGGGCCACAAGGTCCTCATCTGGGGCGCGGCGGGCGGCCTCGGGGTGTTCGCCACCCAGCTCTGCGCGCTCACCGGCGCGGACTGCGTCGGCGTCGTCTCCTCGCCCGACAAGGGCGAGCTCGTCAGCTCGCTCGGCGCCAAGGGCTACATCGACCGCAACGACTACGTCGGGATGATGCGCCGCGGCGGCGAGTCGCCCGACGAGGAGAAGGCGCGCTTCAAGGAGTCGCGCCGCTTCTCCCAGCACGTCGAGTCGATTCTCGGCGGACCGCCGGACATCGTCTTCGAGCACGTCGGCCAGGCGACCTTCCCGACCTCCGTCCTCTGCGTCAAGCCCTTCGGCAAGGTGGTCATCTGCGGGGCGACGTCGGGCTACTCGCTCGACTTCGACGTCCGCTACCTGTGGATGCGCCAGAAGCAGATCATCGGCTCGCACTTCGCCAACGCCTGGGAGGCCAACCTGGCCAACCGGCTCATCGAGCAGGGCAAGATCCGCCCCGTGCTCTGGCAGACGATGGGCTTTGAGGGGGTGGCCGAGGCGCACCAGCTGCTGCGCGACAACAAGCACCTGGGCAAGATCGCCATCCTGGTCGGCGCGACCGAGGAGGGCCTGGGCCGCACCGCTGAGGGCGCGGGCGCGATCCGGGCGGAGGTGGGGGCCTGATGGCCGGCGGAGCCGGAGGGGTCGCCGTCGTCCCGTGGTACGCGACGCTCTTCCGCGGCGACAAGTTCGAGGTCGCGCTGCTCGAGATCGCCCCCGTGGCGCTCCGCTACGGCGCGACGGCGTGGGAGGTCCAGCGCGCCCGGGACGACACGTACAAGTTCATGCAGTCCGCGGACTTCCCGGACAAGCTGTCCTTCGAGCGCTACTGGCTCAGCGACGAGTTCATCGCCTGGCGGGGGGATTACTCGAGCTGGTACCAGGTGCCGGTGATCTACGGGTTCTGGGACCGCTTCGGCAGCGGGTCCCTGGAGGGCGGCCAGTCGCTCGGGCGGGGCGAGCAGGAGTCGACCGTGGCGTAGGAGGGGTTGGGCGGGTTGGTCTGAGTGGGTCGTGGCCCCTGCTGGGGGCACGACCCCCCCCTTGACATCCGGAGTGAGTGAGTGCATACTCACTCTCGATGAGCCCTGAGTCGCCCGCCCCGACCGAACCGCCCACCCGGACCACTCCGGCCGCCCCGAGCACCCCGGCGGCTCGCGCTCCCCGCACGCTTTCCACCGCGGAGGTCCGCCGGGAGGAGCTCGTCGAGGCGGCGATCAGCGTCGTCGCCGAGCGCGGGATCCACGGCACGCCGACGACGGACCTGGCCCGGGCCGCGGGCATCTCGCAGGCCTACCTGTTCCGGCTCTTTCCCTCCAAGGAGCTCCTGGCCGTCGCGGTCGTCGAGCGGATGCACGAGCGCATCTACGAGCGCTTCGCGGCCGCGGCCCGCGAGGCACGCCTCGCCGGTGCCCCGGTCCTGCCGGCGATGGGGGCGTCCTACTCGCAGCTCCTCGAGGATCGCGACCTCCTGCTCGTCCAGCTGCACGCCCACGCCGCCGCGCCGTCGGTGGAGGCCATCCGGGAGGCGAACCGCGCCGGCTTCGCGCGGCTCGTGGAGCTCGTGCAGCGCGAGTCGGACGCCGGGCCGGAGGAGATCGGCCGGTTCTTCGCCCGCGGGATGCTGCTCAACGTCCTCGCCGCGCTCGACGCCGGCGCGGTGGACGCCGACTGGGCCCGCGTGCTGTCCGGCGCCGACCCCGAACTGAACTGCTGAGCCCCCATGCCGGCTGGCGTCGTCACCCGCACCCTCTCATTTGTCCTCGTAGTGAGCAATCGATCACACACCTTCAAGGAGGCTTCCGCCATGTCCTCGTCCCCGACCGACCCCAAGCCGCGCGCGGGCTGGACCCTCGCCATCGTCTCCATCGCGCTGTTCATGACGGCGCTCGACAACCTGGTCGTCGGCGTCGCCCTTCCCTCGATCCGCGCCGACTTCGGTGGTTCGATCGAGGCGCTCGAATGGACCGTCAACGCCTACACGCTGACCTTCGCCGTCTTCCTGATCACGGGCGCCGCGCTGGGGGACCGCTTCGGGCGCAAGCGCCTCTTCGGCCTCGGCCTGGGCGTCTTCACCCTGGCCAGCGCCCTCGCCGCCCTCGCCCCGTCGCTCGAGGCCCTCGTCGCCGCTCGCGCCGTCCAGGGCCTCGGCGCCGCGATGGTCACGCCCCTCACGCTGACCCTGCTGTCCGAGGCGTTCCCCGCGGAGAAGCGGGGCCTCGCCCTCGGCGTCTGGGCGGGCGTGAGCGGGCTGGGCGTCGCGCTCGGGCCGTTCGTCGGCGGCGCGGTGGTCGAGGGGATCTCGTGGCAGTGGATCTTCTGGCTCAACGTCCCCACCGGCCTCGTGCTCATCCCGCTCGCCCGGCGGCTGCTCAGCGAGTCGCACGGGTCGGGGGACCGGCTCGACCTTCCCGGCCTGGGTCTCGCCGGAGCCGGTCTGCTCGGCGTCACCTTCGGCATCGTCCGCGGCCAGGCGCTGGGCTGGACGAGCGCGACCGTGCTCGCCTCGCTGACCGCCGGAGTGCTCCTGATCGTCGCCTTCGTCGCGTGGGAGCTGCGGACGCGGGCGCCGATGCTGCCGATGCGCTTCTTCCGCTCGCGCGGCTTCGCGTCGACGCAGGTCGTCTCGTTCTCGATGTTCTTCGGGGTGTTCGGGTCGATCTTCCTGCTCTCCCAGTACTTCCAGAGCGCCCAGGGCTACGGGCCGTTCGAGGCCGGCCTGCGGACGCTGCCGTGGACGGGCATGCCGATGCTGATCGCCCCGCTGGCCGGGATCCTCTCCGACCGGATCGGCTCGCGGCCGCTGATGGCCGCCGGGCTCGCGCTCCAGGCGGTGGCGATCGGGTGGCTCTCCCAGGTGGCGACCGTCGACGTCGCCTACGGAGCGCTGGTGCTCCCGTTCGTCCTGGGTGGCACGGGCATGGCGCTCGTCTTCGCGCCGAGCGCGAACGCGGTCCTGCGGGCGGTGCGTCCCCAGGAGGCCGGGCAGGCCTCCGGGGCGACGAACGCGATCCGCGAGCTGGGCGGGGTGATGGGCGTCGCCGTGCTGGCCAGCGTGTTCAGCGCGAGCGGCTCCTACGCGTCGCCGCAGACGTTCACCGACGGGCTGACCGCGGCGCTCCCGGTCGGTGCCGTGGTGCTGGCCGTCGGGGCGGTCGCGGCGCTGCTCGTGCCGGGCCGCGGGGCCGGCC
>CALMNS010000479.1 GCA_937871635.1 uncultured Solirubrobacter sp. | reverse complement strand
TGAAGCCCCGCAGCCGCGACGTCACCGACGGCCTGGAGAAGGCCGCCTCCCGCGGCATGCTCCGCGCCGTCGGCATGGGCGACGCCGACTGGGTCAAGCCGCAGATCGGGGTGGCGAGCAGCTGGAACGAGATCACCCCGTGCAACCTCTCCCTCGACCGGCTCGCGAAGGCCGTGAAGGAGGGCGTGCGCGCCGGTGAGGGGTTCCCGCTGGAGTTCGGCACCATCTCCGTCTCCGACGGCATCTCGATGGGCCACGAGGGCATGCACTTCTCCCTGGTCTCCCGCGAGGTCATCGCCGACTCCGTCGAGACCGTCATGCAGGCCGAGCGCCTCGACGGCTCGGTGCTGCTCGCCGGGTGCGACAAGTCGCTGCCCGGCATGCTCATGGCCGCCGCGCGCCTCGACCTGGCGAGCGTCTTCCTCTACGCCGGCTCGACCCTGCCCGGCACGGCCACGATGAGTGACGGCTCCCAGCGCGAGGTCACCATCATCGACGCGTTCGAGGCCGTCGGGGCGTGCGCCCGCGGGCTGATGAGCCGCGACGACGTCGACGCCATCGAGCGCGCCATCTGCCCCGGCGAGGGCGCGTGCGGGGGCATGTACACCGCGAACACCATGGCGAGCGCCGCCGAGGCGCTGGGGATGAGCCTGCCCGGCTCCGCGGCCCCGCCCGCGGTGGACCGGCGCCGCGACGCCTTCGCCGCCGCCTCCGGGCGGGCGGTCGTCGAGCTCATCGCGAAGGGCATCACCGCCCGCGACATCATGACCAAGCCGGCGTTCGAGAACGCCATCGCCCTGGTCATGGCCCTCGGCGGCTCCACCAACGCCGTCCTGCACCTGCTGGCCATCGCCCACGAGGCGGAGGTCGACCTGAGCCTCGCCGACTTCGACCGCGTCGGCTCGACGGTGCCGCACCTGGCCGACGTCAAGCCCTTCGGGCGCCACGTGATGACCGACGTGGACCGCATCGGCGGCATCCCCGTGGTCATGCGCGCCCTGCTGGACGCCGGGCTGCTGCACGGCGACGCGCTCACCGTCACCGGGCGCACCCTGGCCGAGAACCTCGCCGACATCGCCCCGCCGGACGTCGACGGCACGGTGGTGCGGGCGATGAGCTCCCCGATCCACGCCACCGGCGGCCTGACGATCCTCTCGGGCACCCTGGCCCCGGGCGGCGCGGTGGTGAAGTCCGCCGGTTTCGAGTCCGACGTCTTCGAGGGCACCGCCCGGGTCTTCGACGGCGAGCGCGCCGCGATGGACGCCCTGGAGGACGGCACCATCGCCGCCGGCGACGTCGTCGTCATCCGCTACGAGGGCCCCAAGGGCGGCCCGGGCATGCGGGAGATGCTCGCCATCACCGGGGCCATCAAGGGCGCCGGCCTCGGCAAGGACGTGCTGCTGCTCACCGACGGGCGCTTCTCCGG
>CALMNS010000478.1 GCA_937871635.1 uncultured Solirubrobacter sp. | reverse complement strand
GTCTCCGGCCGCCCGACGAGCTCGCGAGCCCCGCGCGCCGCCAGCGCCGCCAGGGCGACGGCGGAGCGGTCGGCCCGCTCGAAGCGCTCGAGCGAGCGGCGCCGGGAAGGGCTCATCCGGTCCCAGCAGCGCAGCCGCAGGATCGCGGTGAACTGCAGCAGCCGGGCCACGTCGACGAAGTAGTGCATGCGCCACAGCCGGATCCGCTCGCGCGGGTCGCGCCGCAGCCCGCCGGCCCGCTCGCGCAGCCCAGGCATCCGGTTGGCCGCCGCGTGCCCGAGCGTGGCCTCGCCGTGCTGGACGTAGTCGTAGAGCGGCCGGTCGACGAACGCGATGTCGCCGAGCGCCAGGGCGCACAGGCCGATCCAGTGGTCGTGGAAGTGGGCGAACTGCGCCGGCGGGAAGGGGAGCGCGTCGTCGAGCAGCTCGCGCGTGAAGAGGGTGGCGGCCCCGGTGACGGCGTTGGCGACCAGCAGCGAGAGCAGGTCGGCGTGGTTGTTGCGGCGCCGGCCCCAGTACGTGTCGGCGAGCACCGTGCCGTCGGGACGGATGATCCGCGCGTCTGAGTAGACGAGGCGGGCGTCGCCGATCGCCCCCAGCAGCGTGGTGAGCTTGTCCGGGTGCCACACGTCGTCCTGGTCGGCCATCGCGACGTGGCCGGCGGACTCGGGGGCGAGCGCTAGCGCCCGCTCGAAGTTGCGGTAGAAGCCGAGCCGGCGCGTGGAGCGCGAGACCACGAAGCGCGGGTCGCCGGCCACCGCCTCCTCGATCGCGGCGAACCGCTCGGGACTCGAGCAGTCGTCGCTGATGACGCAGACCCAGTCACGATGGGTCTGGGCGCGGATGGAGTCCAGCTGGCGCCCGAGGAGCTCGAGCGGCGGCTCGTAGGTGGCCATGCAGATCGCCACGGCGCCGGGAGCCGCGACCGGGTCGACTGGGTCGACCACCCCGATCCGTGCCAGCTCCGCCTCGGCCTCGCCGCCGCCCTCGATCCGGGCTCGCAGGCCGATCACCCGCTCGGCCCGGTCGCCGGCCGGCGCCACCCGGGCGATCCCCCAGAAGCCGCTCGGGTAGCTCGCCGGCTCCCCGAGCGCCCGCAGCACGTCGAGCCGCGGCATGCCGTGCGCGGTCACCGGCTGCTCGGCGCCGTCCACCAGCAGCGCGAGCGACGCGACCCGGGTGCCGGGCGCGAAGCACGTCCCGCACACGAACAGCGCCGTCCCGGCACCGACCGCGAGCTCCTCGGGCAGTGGCGCGTCGAGCTGCGCATGAAGGCCGGGCGCCAAAGCGCGCATGAGCGTAGCCTCCCGCGCCGTCCCGAGCCGCTCCCGCCCGGTTGCCGTTCGCCCGTCGCGCGCCCATAGGATGCCGCCATGTCGAGCGGTGACCTCAGGAGCCCGCGCGAGGCCTTCCTGCGCGACCTCGGCGCCCGCCATCCTCGACTGCGCGAGGTCCTGGTCGCCGACGCGCGCATGAGCGCGCTGCACCGCGGCGAGCGCCACGAGTTCCGCTCCCGGCTGGACGCCGCGCTGCAGATCGTGCGGCTCGCCTGGGTCAGCGACGCCTATCTCGCTCAGGCGCTCTATCGCGCCAAGGCGCGGGGGCAGGCCTTGCGTGTCCCGGTGCTTCCGCGCCTCGCCCACCGCCTTGCCATGCGCCTCGCCCAGGTCACGATCGGCGATCCGGTGCTCGTGCACCCGGGCCTCTACCTGCTGCACGGGCAGGTCGTGGTGGACGGGCTGGTGGAGATCGGCCCAGGGGCGGTCATCGCGCCCTTCGTGACCATCGGGTTGCGGGCCGGTGACCTTCGCGGCGCCACGATCGAGCGCGACGTCCGCATCGGAACCGGCGCGAAGGTGATCGGCCCGGTACGGATCGGGGCCGGCGCACAGATCGGCGCCAACGCCGTCGTCCTCGAGGACGTCCCTGCGGGCGCCACCGTGGTCGGGGCTCCCGCCCGGCAGGTGGGCCCCGAGCGCTGACGGCACCGGAATGGCCGTCGCAGCGCTTCGAGTAGCGTGTGGCGCATGCGGTTGCTCAAGCGCAGGACGACCAGCGGCACCCGGGTTGACTTCAGCGGCAGCAGCCTCGAGGACCTGCGGGCGGAGATCGCGCGGCTGCGCGAGGCGAACGTCGTCAAGCCTTCGCGCGACGCCGAGCGCCGGCTGCTGCGACTGCGCCACCTGGCCGGCATGCGGGTGCTCGACGGCGCGCCTCCCGAGCCGCACCACGCCGAGCCGGACCACGCGTCCCTGCCCGATGTCGACGGGCTGCCGGAGATCGCGGCCGCCGACGTCACGCCGGAGCTCCTGCGCGCGGGCATCCTGCGCGACGGCTGCCTCCTGGTGCGCGGCCTCGTTCCCCGCGAGACGGCCCTCGACTTCGCCAACGACATCGACCGCTCCTTCGAGGAGCGCGAACGGGGCGCCGCGGGAGAGTCGCCGGCGCCGGGCTACTACGAGGAGTTCACGCCCGATTCCCGCTTCGGCGCGATCGACCGCGACGGGCGCTACTGGATCCAGGCGGGCGGGGGCCTGCTGGCCGCCGACTCGCCCCGGCTGGCCGCCCGCATGATGGAGCTCTTCGAAGCGGCCGGTCTTCCGAGCCTCGTCGAGCGCTACCTCGGCGAGCCCGGTCTGATCACCCTGCAGAAGACCACGCTGCGCAAGGCGGATCCCGCGGTGGGCGGTGCCTGGCACCAGGACGGCCACTTCCTCGGTGACGTACGCGCGTTGAACCTGTGGCTCTCGCTCTCGCGCTGCGGCGACGTCGCGCCAGGTCTCGACGTCGTGCCGCGCCGCCTGGACACGCTGGTCGCCGCGGCGACCGACGAGGCCGTCCTCTCCTTCCAGGTCTCGCAGGAGAAGGCGGAGGCGGCCGCGGGGGACACGCCGATCGTGCGGCCCGTCTTCGAGCCCGGCGACGCTCTGTTCTTCGACGATCTGTTCCTGCACCAGACGGGATCGGATCCGTCGATGCCCAACCCCCGTTACGCGATCGAGAACTGGTTCTTCGGCGGATCGGCCTTCCCGGCGGAGTACGCGCCGATCGCCGTCTGAGGCGGCGCGCGCGAGAGCCGTGGACGTCGAGGCGCCTGAAGGACCGCTGGTCCTCGAGCCCCAGGACAGCCCCGGTCATCCCCTTGCGCCCTGGTTCGCGAGCTGGCGCGCCTCACGCCGCGAGATGCGCGCCGGCCGGCCGGCCCCGAAGCTCCCCCGCCGCCGGGCGGTCATCACCATGGTGCACAACGAGCCGGTGTTCCTCCCGATCTGGCTTCGCTACTACGGGCGCCACTTCGGAGCGGAGGACCTCTATGTCCTCGACAACGACACGACGGACGGCTCGACGGAGCGCGGCGGCTTCGTTCGGATCCCCGTCTCGCACGACCGCGTCGACCACACGTGGATGGTCCGGACCATCGAGCGCCTCCAACACGAGCTGCTCAAGACCTACGACGTCGTGCTCGTCACCGACGTCGACGAGATCGTCGCGCCGGTGCCCGAGCGGGGGACGCTCTCGACCTACCTCGACGAGTTCGACGAGGAGTACGTCAACTGCCTGGGCTACGAGATCCTCCACGACCCCGACCACGAGCCGCCCCTGGACCTCGACCGTCCCATCCTCGACCAGCGGCGCCGCTGGTTCATCAACGACGGCTACGACAAGGCCGCCTTGGCCACCGTGCCGATGACCTGGCGCCCGGGCTTCCACGGCCGCGCCGACAACGGCATCAACTGGGACCCCGACCTCCGGCTCATCCACCTGCACAGGATGGACTACGAGCTCTGCCGTGAGCGCCATCGCACGCGGGCGCGACGCCGGTGGGCGGTCGAGGACGCCGAAAAGGACTGGGCGGCGCACAACCGCATCGTCGAGGAGGCGGAGTTCGCGCGCTGGTTCCGCGAGGACAGCTGCTTCGAGGGCATCGAGATCAAGCCGGAGGCGATCCCGCCGACGTGGCGCGGACTGTTCTAGACCGCCTGCGCCTGGCGCGAGACCGGGTGCTGGTGCCCGACGCCACCTCTGGAGGCGAGCAATGGCAGCGGGTGATGCTCAACCGAGCGGTGGACGCTCACCTCGAGTCGCTCGATCCGCCTTCCCGCACGGCCGTGGAAATCAGCGGTGCGGCATACGCCCACAAGCCCTGGAAGCGGTTCGAGAGCCTTGACTTCCCCGGGTTCGACCTGTGCGCACCCCTCGGCGACCGTGTGCGCTCCGACGTGATCATCTGCGAGCAGGTGCTCGAGCACGTCGTCGATCCGTGCGCCGCCGCGCGGAATCTGCGAGGGCTGTGCGCCTCGGGCGGCCACGTCGTCGTCTCGACGCCGTTCATGATCCGGGTGCACGAGCTGCCCGCCTACGGGATGCCGGACTTCTGGCGGTTCACGCCGCGAGGGCTGCGCGTCCTGCTGGAGGGGGCGGGCCTGCGGGTGGAGGCCGTCGGCGCGTGGGGCAACCGTGCCTGCCTCGTCGGCAACCTCGACCGCTGGCCGGCCTACCGCCGCTGGCACTCGCTGCGCGACGAGCCCGACCTCCCCCAGCAGGTTTGGGCCTTCGCCACCAACGCGCCGCAATAGGATGGCCGCCGTGACCCGGCCGCCCGCGCCGCAGCTCGATCTCGATCCCTACCTGCACGATCCCGACCGCTGGGGCGTCTCCCTCGCGCAGGTCTCCGAGCTCATGCTTCCCTGCCTCGACGCGGTCGGAGCTCGCAGGGTGGTCGAGGTGGGCGCGTTCGCCGGGGATCTCACCCGGGTCCTCGTCGACTGGGCGGCGCGGACCGGCGCCGGCGTCCAGGCGATCGACCCGTCGCCCCAGCCCGACCTCGTCGCCCTCGCCGAAGCGCGGGAGGAGCTCGAGCTGGTGCAGGAGACCAGCCTTGCCGCGCTGCCCGTGATCGAGCGTCCGGACGCCGTGATCCTCGACGGCGACCACAACTACTTCACCGTCAGCGAGGAGCTGCGGCTGATCGCCGAACGCGCACCGGGTGCCGAGCTCCCACTGCTGATGTTCCACGACGTCTGCTGGCCGCACGCCCGGCGCGACGACTACTTCGCGGCCGAGCTCATCCCGGAGGACTTCCGGCAGCCCGTCGCCGGCGGCGGCGGCGGCATCGTCCCCGGCGACCCCGGCCTGCGGACCGGCGGGCTGCCCTACCCGCGCTCGGCGGCCCGCGAGGGTGGCCCTCGCAACGGCGTGCTCACCGCGGTCGAGGACTTCGTGGCCGCCCACGACGCGCTCCGCCTCGTGGTCGTCCCGGCGTTCTTCGGGTTCGGCGTCGTCTGGCATCGCGACGCGGCCTGGGCACCGGAGGTCGCCCGGATCCTCGACCCCTGGGACCGCAACCCCCTCCTTGAGCGCCTCGAGGCCAATCGCGTCCACCAGCTCGCCCAGGCTCACGTCCGGGCGACCGAGGTCCGGGCGGCCCGCGAGCGCCAGGCCCGCCAGGAGGCGGTGTTGCGGCGGCTGCTCGAGTCGAGCGCCTTCGCGCTGGCCGAGCGCCTGTCGCGTCTGCGCGAGCGCGCCGGGGTGGGCACGGAGCACGCCGTCGTCTCCAAGGCGGAGCTCCGGCGGGCGCTCGAGGGCTAGCGC
>CALMNS010000477.1 GCA_937871635.1 uncultured Solirubrobacter sp. | reverse complement strand
TCGCGGACGCGCTGTCCGGCGCTCGCACGGTCTTCTGGAACGGGCCGATGGGCGTCTTCGAGATGCCGCCCTTCGCCGCGGGCACCCGCGGGGTGGCCGAGGCGGTGGCGTCCCTCGACGGCGCCCTCACCGGGCGCGAAGCCGTAGTGGTCGGCCACCGCCCGGAGCGTCGCGTCGTCCGGCGCGGCGTCCTTGGGCGGGCCCGGGGCCTCGGTCACCTTCCGGCTCATGTGGTCGGCGCGGACGTACTCGCGGCCGACGGTCATGCCCCGGACGGGGACGAGGTGCGAGCGCTTGCGCAGCCCACCCGTCTTGACCTCCGCCAGCACGGGGTCCGGTCCCTTGAGGTAGATCTCCTCGAGCTTGCCGATCTTCTCCCCCTCCGGGTCGAAGACGTCCTGCCCGAGCCAGTCCTCGATGCGCTCCACGGTCACGTCGGCCATGACCCGGTGCTTACCCGGGAAGCGGCTGGAGCTCCCCTAGCGGGCCACCGCACCATCGCCGATCAGCTCAGCGCCGGTTGCGCTTGCGTGAGGCCTTCGCGGCCTTGTTCCTCCGGCGCGGTGCCCGCTTCGGCGCGGCGGCACGGGGCGTGGGGTCGAGCCACCATCGGGTCTTGGCCGGGATCCCAACGGCGCGGATCGCGGTTGGCGACGTCGAACGCCGAGGCATGCCGCTCCACGGCGGCGACCAGCTCCTCGACCGGCACCTCACCGACCCGGCCGTCCTCGTCGGCGAGGAACCGCAGGAAGGCGACCAGCCCGGGAGGCGTCGCCATGAGCGTTGCCTCGTCCGAGGCTCCCTTTCGAGGAGCGTGGTCGAGCAGATACTCGCTCAGGTCGGCGGACGTGATCCGGTGAAGCTCCCCCTCGCGGCACTCGAGCTTGGAGGTCATGAAGGCGTGCGCGACCCAAGGTCCGTACTCCACGAGGAGCGCGCAGACCCCCGTCTCGTTCTCGAGGTGCTCGGCGAACGCCTCCACCAGCTCGTCGACGCGCGCGTGCGCAGATGCGCCCTCCAGATCCTCGGCGTCGGGCGGGGGCGCCGTGGCCGGCCGCGCCCACCCGCCCACCGCCCCGGTGAGTCCGCGTTCGACGAGCGGGAGCGGCAGACCAGCTCCAAAGTCGAGCTCCACCCCGTGATCGCACATATGGGCCAGCGCCTCGCCGATCTCCCCGGCGACCGCCTGGACCGACACCTCCTCTACGACGGCGCCGGCCGGCGGCTCGAACAGCGCCGAGCGAACCGACCGGACGCGCTCGCCTCGGTGACCTCGACGTCGACCACCACGCCGCCGCAGGGCTGACGTTCCACGAGGACGATGGCTCCCCGCGCCTCGGCCACCCGGCGACGCTCGAGCACCGCGCCGAGTGCCACCGCGTCCTCGCGCCTCGGCGGCCACGGGCTCATGCGCCAAGAGCGCCATCGTGCCGAGCACCAGCGGCGCCACCGGCTCGGGCCGTGCGGCCAGCACCTCGACTGCCGTGCGGGCCAGCTCTGGCGGAGTCTCCGGCAGATCGAGGGGAGCCTGCACCTGCAGCGTGAGCTCCTACAGATCCGCCGCCGCCGGTTCGGCGGGGAGCCCCTCGCGAAGCGCGGTCGCGAACAACTCACCGCGCGAGTCCCGCAGCGCGACGGTGCCGTCAGTGCGTGATGTCTCGAGCATGGCGCGACGGTATGGATCGAGCCGGACGGCAGCGACGGGGCCGTCGGCCGGGCGGATCTCGAGGTGCCGGGTCGGGGTACCCTCCGACCATGGCCGAGGATCCCTACGGTCTCGACGACGACATCGACGCGTTCGTCGCGGAGTGCGAAGCGGCGGAGCCCGACGCCGCAGCGGTGGTCCGGGAGGCGCTCGCCTACGCGCGCGGAGCGCCTGCGCCACACGGGGCGTTGCCTGCGACCGCGGACCAGGCGCGAACTGGGCCAGGAGCCGCGGGCGAACCCGAGGTTCTCCCCCGCGCCCTCACGCGCGCGTGGGGAGTCGAGCTCGACGCCGACCGATGACGGCGCTGTCGGAGACCTCGCTGTCGCCCGCCGAGCGGCGCGTGCTCGATCGCATGGTCGCGGCGCTCGCCGAACGCTACGGAGAAGCGCTCCGGGCCATTTGGCTATTCGGGTCGCGTGCGCGGGGAGAGCCTCCCTCTGGAGAGGGCTCTGACGTCGATCTGCTCGTCATCCTGAGCGGAGCCGACTGGCGGACGCGCAACCATGTCGTCGACCTGGTCTGGGACCAGGCCGAGGAGGAACGCGAGTCGCCCTTCTGGTACTCGATCAAGGTGGAGACGCCCGAGTGGCTCGCGCGGCGCCGGGAGATCGAGTCGTTCTTCATGCAGGAGGTCGACCGGGACAAGGTTGCCCTCTTCGAGCGGCCGTGAGCCCCCGCTCGGAGGAGATGTTCGACGGCGCGCTGCGACGCCTCGCCGCCGGACGAGCGGCGCTCGACGCCGACCCGGCCACCTCTTCCACGAGGAGCTTGTTTCCGCCGGGGACTTCGACTCGGATCTCGCCCGCGCAGCGGCTCGCCAGCAGGAGCCGAGGGAGCAGGCCGACTACGAGGCGGCGGTGTCCTCGCGCGAGGCGGCGCTCGAAGCGCTCGGCACCGCCGACCGGTTCGTCGTGGCGGTGCGGAGCCTGCTCGACTCGAAGTGACGCTGGGCCTGCGCCGACGCCTCCGGTGGTCCCTCGGCGAAGCGCTCGAGCTGCCGTTTGGTAGGCGGCGAGCCCTCCGAAGACCAGGTCGCGGCGATCAGGGAGCGCCTCCCGATCGCCCCGGCCGCCGAAGCTACCCCAGCACCGTCTCCAGCCTGCGCTCGATCGTGGCGCCCATGGCCTCGCGGAACGGACCCTCCTCGAAGCGCTCGACGAGCTCGGCGAGGAAGCCCTCGATGACCAGCCGGCGCGCCGGCCCGTCCCGCAGGCCGCGCGAGCGCAGGTAGAAGAGCTGCTCCTGGTCGATCTGGGCGACCGCCGCGGCGTGGGTGCAGCGAACGTCGTTGGCGAGGATCTCGAGGCCGGGGATCGCGTCGGCGTGCGCCCGCTTGGAGAGGAGCAGGTTGCGGCACTCCTGGAAGCCGTCGGTCTGCTGGGCGTCGCGATCGACCTTGATCATCCCGCGCCAGACCGACGAGCCCCGCTCGGCGAGGATGCCGCGGAAGGCGAGGTCCGAGGTGCAGTTGGGCGCCGCGTGCTCCTGCGTGGTGTCGAAGTCCACGTGCTGGCGGCCGTGCGGCGCGTAGGCGCCGGTGACCTTGGCGTGCGCGCCCGGCCCGGTCAGGACCGTGTTCATGGCCACCCGGCCGTTGGCGCCGCCGAAGCCGAGGGCGACCCAGTCGAGCGACCCGTCGCGGTCGACCTCGGCGCGCTGGGCGCCGAAGATCCACGACTTCTCGTTGAGGTCCTGCCCGCAGACGTAGCGGAGCTTGGCGTTGGGCCCGACGCGCAGCTCGACCACCGTGTTGAGCAGCGACTGCGCCTCGGGATCGGCGCTGAGGTACTGCTCCCAGACCTCGGCCTCGGCGCCCTCGCCGAGGACGATGAGGACGCGGCGGTTCAACGCGGTCGACGCCGCCGCGGTGATCGCCGTGAGGAGGATGGGCGCCTCGACCTTGATCCCGGCGGGGACGTAGACGAACGCGCCGCCCGTCCAGTCGGTGTCGTTGGCGGCGACGAACACGTCGCCGCCGTCGAGCGGGACGATCTTCCCCAGGTGGGGCTCGACGAGCTCGGGATGGCGCTCGACGGCCAGGCTGAGCGGCATGACCACCGGGCCGTCTTCGACCGCGGTGGGCTCACCGGACACGCGGCCGTCCACCTGCACGAGCTCGATGGCGCCCGGGGGCGTCTCGAGCATCGGCTCGGCCTCGCCCGAGCCCTCGCCCGGTTGCACGGCGGCGAAGGCGTCGAGCACGAAGGTCGTACCGAGCTCGGTGAACTCCCAGCCGGGCTTCCCCTTGTGGGCGGGAAGCGGAAGCGAGGCTCGCCGCTCGCTCGCCCGCGCCCGTCGCGACGTCAGCCACTCGGGCTCGCGGGCGACCGCGAGCTCAGCCAATGGAGCCCTCCATCTGGAGCTCGATGAGGCGGTTCATCTCGACCGCGTACTCCATCGGCAGCTCCTTGACGATCGGCTCGATGAAGCCGTTGACGATCAGCTTGCCGGCCTCCTCCTCGTCGAGGCCGCGGCTCATCAGGTAGAAGAGCTGCTCCTCGCCGATTTTCGAGACCGAGGCCTCGTGGCCGACGTCGACGTCGTCCTCGCCGATCCGGATGGTCGGGTAGGTGTCCGAGCGCGAGTCCTCGTCGAGCAGGAGCGCGTCGCAGACCACCTTGGACTTCGAGCCCGTCGCGCCCTTGGCGACCTCGAGCAGGCCGCGGTAGGAGGAGCGCCCGCCGTCCTTGGAGATCGACTTGGCGAAGATGTTCGACGTCGTGTTCGGCGCGGCGTGGACGATCTTCGCGCCCGCGTCCTGGTGCTGGCCCTTGCCGGCGAACGCGATGGAGAGGACCTCGCCGTGCGCCCGCTCGCCCGTCAGGTAGACGGACGGGTACTTCATGGTCAGCTTGGAGCCGAGGTTGCAGTCGACCCACTCGATGGTGGCGTCGCGCTGGGCGACGGCGCGCTTGGTCACCAGGTTGTAGACGTTCTGCGACCAGTTCTGGACGGTCGTGTAGCGGATCCGCGCGCCCGGCTTGGCGATGAGCTCCACCACCGCCGAGTGCAGGGAGTCCGTGGACCACACCGGGGCGGTGCAGCCCTCGACGTAGTGCACGTAGGAGCCCTCATCGGCGATGATCAGCGTCCGCTCGAACTGGCCCATGTTCTCGGTGTTGATCCGGAAGTAGGCCTGCAGCGGCATCTCGACGTGCACGCCCGGCGGGACGTAGACGAACGAGCCGCCCGACCACACCGCGGAGTTCAGCGCCGCGAGCTTGTTGTCGTTGGACGGGATGATCGTCGCGAAGTGCTCGCGGACGAGGTCCTCGTGCTCGCGCAGGCCCGTGTCCATGTCCATGAACACGACGCCCTGCTTCTCGAGGTCCTCGCGCACCTGGTGGTAGACGACCTCGGACTCGTACTGGGCACCGACGCCGGAGAGGAACTTGCGCTCGGCCTCCGGGATGCCCAGCTTGTCGAAGGTGTTCTTGATGTCCTCGGGGACGTCGTCCCAGGTCTTCGAGGACTTCTCCGACGCGCGGACGAAGTAGTGGATGTCGTCGTAGTCGACGTCGGCGAGCATCGGCGAGCCCCACGTGGGCTGCGGCTTGGCCAGGAAGTGCTCGTAGGCCTTCATGCGGAAGTCGAGCATCCACTGCGGCTCGGCCTTGAACGCCGAGATCTGGCGGATGAGCTCCGGGGTCAGGCCCTTGGGGGCCTTGAACGCGTAGCCCGTCTCGGGGTCGTGGAACCCGAACTTCTCCTCGTAGTTCTCGCCGATCCCGGCGAGCTGCTCCTGCTCGGTGAGCACTTCAGGCGTCGTCGCCATCGGTCAGTCGACCTCCACTCGAATCATGTCGTCCTCGATGGATACGGGGAACGTGTCCACCGGGACGTAGGCAGGCAGGTTCAGGGGCTTTCCGGTACGCAGGTCGAACTTCGCGCCGTGGCGCGGGCACTCGACGGTGCACGCCGCGGCGTCGACCTCACCCTCGAGGAGGACGCCGTTGTCGTGCGAGCACCGGTCCTCGATGGCCAGCAGCTCGCCGTCGCAGTTGAAGATGCCGATCTCGAGGTCCTCCCACTCGACCAAGCGGTGCTGGCCGGGCGGGAGCTCGGAGACGGGGCAGATGTCGATCAGGGGGCTCATCAGGAAGTAATCCGACCACAGCGGTCGGCTTTCAGTCTAGCGGTTGGGCCGGTTCGGATCGTGGGTAAGAACGCGGACGTGAGCGTGGCCGCCGACCTCGGGGAGATCGCCTTCTCCCCCGGTCGTGAGGAGTGGATCGAGTACGGCCCGCCGGGGGAGCGCGTACGCGTCGGCTTCCACGACTACGCCGCCCTCTACGCCGTCCCGGGACTCTACGAGCGGGTCTTCTACGAGGAGCTCGGCATGGGCTCGGCCGACGTGGTCGTCGGGCTCTACGCCGAGGCGCTGCGCTCGCTCGGCCGCGACGGCGCGCGCGAGCGCGTCCTCGACCTGGGGGCGGGCAGCGGGATCGGCGGCGCCCTGCTGCGGCGCGAGGCCGACGTGGGGTTCCTCGTCGGGCTCGACCGTGAGCCCGCCGCGCGCGAGGCCGCCGCGCGCGACCGTCCGGGGGTCTACGACGCCTTCACGGTGGCCGACCTGGCCGCCGCGCCCGGCACCTTCGAGACCCTCGCCGCCCACGACTTCACCGCGGTCGTCGCGGTCTCGGCGATCGGCTCCGGGCACATCCCGCTCGAGCTGCTCGCCGAGACGCTCGAGCGCCTGCTGCGGCCGGGCGGGCTCTTCGCCTTCGCGGTCTCCGACGTGCTCCTGCCCGACTTCTTCGTCGACTTCTTCGCCCGGGTGGACGCCGAGAAGCTCGGCGAGCGCACCTACGTGCACCGGCGCCAGACGGACGGCTCCCCGCACGGGGCGCAGGCCGTCGCCGCGCGGCTGCGCTGAGGCGTCAGCTTCCCGCGGGCGACGGGAAGAGCCCGAGGA
>CALMNS010000476.1 GCA_937871635.1 uncultured Solirubrobacter sp. | reverse complement strand
GCGCGAGCTCGCGCAGCCGGCGGACGCCGGACGACTCGCTCGGGACGGCCCGCAGCCCGCCGCTCACGCCAGTACCGCCTGGGCGCCGCGGTCGGGCGTGAAGGTGATCATCTTGCGGCGGTGGCGCTCGGAGCGCTCGGGCTCCGCCGCCCGCAGCGGCGCCCGCTCGAGCACCACGCCGAGCACCTGGCGCATCTCGTAGGTGGCGAACGCCGCGCCCAGGCAGCGCCGGACACCGCCGCCGAACGGGATCCAGCCGTAGGTGTCGGCCTTGCGGCCGTCGAGCCAGCGCTCGGGGCGGAAGGCGTGCGGCTCGGGGTAGAGGTCGGGCCGGCGGTGCATCAGCGTCACCGACATGCCGAGCGTCGCCCCGGCCGGCACCGTGTGGCCGAGCACCTCCATCGGCTCGGTGAGCCGGCGCATCGCGTAGGTCACGACGGGCCGGACCCGCTGGGTCTCCTTGACCGCCGCGTCGAGGTAGGCGACGTCGCCGCGCGCCCGAGCGAGCGCCTCGGGATGGCGCAGCAGCCGCTCGAGCGCCCAGGCCATGGTCGTCGCCGTCGTCTCGTGGCCCGCCACCAGGAGGGTCATCAGGTCGTCGCGCAGCTCGGCGTCGGTGGCGTGCTGGCCCGCCGCGATGAGCATCGACAGCACGTCCTCGCCCTCCGCCCCGCCGGCCAGCGCCCGCCGCCGCCGGGCGATCTCGTCGAGGAGCTGGGCGTCGACCGTCTCCCGGGCCCGCAGGAAGCGCGGCCAGGGGCTCCGCGGGCCGAGGTCGCGCTGGAGCTTCTCCATCATCATCACGTTCGAGCGGTCCAGGAGGGTGACCACGTCGCGCTCGAGGCGCTCGGCGCGCGGCCCCTCCGCCATCCCGAACACCGTCCGCAGGATGATCCGCAGCGTGATCCGCTGCATGGCCGGGAGCAGCGCGAACGCCCGTCCGTGCGGCCACCCGGCCACCTCGCGGGCGGCCACCTCGCGCATCACGTCGCCGTAGACCC
>CALMNS010000475.1 GCA_937871635.1 uncultured Solirubrobacter sp. | reverse complement strand
CCTGCGCGGCGAAGGCGGCGCGGGCCGCCGCACTCCCGAAGGCGGCGAACGGCTCCAGGTGCTGCGCGACCGCCGCCTCGCCCACGCAGAACCCGGCCACCAGGGTCTCGACGCGGCGGCGCAGCGCCGGGTCGAGCGACGGCCAGGCGACGGCGTCCGGGCGCAGGTCGATCGCCGCCTCGTCCCACTGCAGCGACCGCGCGAGCGACGCGAAGTGCTCGTAGCCCGCCAGCACGACGCTAATCCTCGACCCGCTCGAAGTCCGTCTTCTGCGCACCGCAAACCGGGCACGTCCACTCGTCAGGGAGGTCGGCGAAGCGGGTGCCGGGCGCGATGGCGCCCAGCTCGTCGCCGTCCTCGGGCTCGTAGATGAAGCCGCACATCTGGCACATGAACAGGACGGGCGGCTCGTCGGCGTCGGGGCCGGCGGTCGGGACGGCCGGCTGCCCCGCCGCCGACGAGCCCCCGGGGGAGCTCCCGGCCCGCACCGCGACCGCCGCCGCCGTCTCCGCCAATGAGGCGAGGTCCGTGCCGTCGTCGGCGAGCTCGGACCGGCGCTCGTGCAGGTCGATCCCGGACCGCAGGAGCGCGCGGACCGCGTCGAGCTCGTGCCCCCGCCCGACCGTGAGCCCGGCGACCACGCGACCCGCGTCCAGGTACAGGACGGTGAACGCGCCCTCCTCGAGCGATCCCCGGACGACCTCCTCGTCCCAACGGCGCGCCGGTCCCACGTACTCGAGCGAGGCCCAGTCGGCGAGGTCGGAGTAGAAGTACGGAATCGCCTCGTGCGGCCGCGGCTCGCCGAGCATGCCGGCGGCCGCCGTGGCGCCCTGGCGCTCGGCGACGTCCCAGTGCTCGATGCGCAGCCGCGCGCCGTGATGCACGACGCTCGGGTACTCGCACATGTCGCCGGCCGCGAACAGGCCGGCCGCGCGCGTGCGCAGGCATTCGTCCGCCACCACCCCGCCGGTCGCGCCGATCTCCAGCCCGCCGCGCTGCGCGAGCATCGTGTCGGGTACCACGCCGGCGCCGATGACCGCGAGCTGCGCCGGGAGGCGCCGCCCGCGCGCCGTCACGACGTGCGTCAGGCGCCCGTCGACGCCCTCGAAGCGCTCGAGCTCGTCGCTCGGGCAGACCGTGACGCCGTGCTCCTCGATCACGCGCTGGAAGAAGCGGCCGGCCAGGGGCCCGAGGCCGCGCTCGAGCGCCACGCCCTCCTGCATGACGATCGTGCAGCGCTTGCCCATGGCCGTGAGCGACGCCGCGGCCTCCGTCGCGATGTAGGAGCCCCCGACGAGGACGACGTCCGCGGCGTCCTGGGCGTCGGCGCGGATCGCGTCGGCGTTGCCGAGGCCCCGCACGTAGTGGATGCCCTGCAGCTCGGCGCCCTCCACGCGGAGCCGGCGCACGTTGGCGCCGGTCGCCAGCAGGGCCTGCTCGTAGCGCAGGGTCCGCTTGTCCGACAGCGTGACGGTCCTCGCCGCGGGGTCGAGCTTGAGCGCGCTGGTCCGCGTCGAGAGCGCCACGTCGCGCTCCTGCCACCATGCGTCCGGAGCCAGCAGCACGTCCTCGTGCGACGCGTCCCCCCGCAGGTAGCCCTTGGTGCAGGCGGTCCGGTCGAACGGAGGTCCCGGGTCGCGCGTGACGAGCCCGATCGAGCCGCCGGCCCCGGCGGCGCGCAGCGCCCGCGCGCAGGAGAAGCTCGCGATCCCTCCTCCGATCATCAGGAAGTCGACCGACTCCTCGTTCACGTGTGCGTCCCCCGTTGCTGCGACCGCGCCTTGCGGCCCGTCTCGCGGGAGCATACGCTTTCGACCGTGCGTTTGGTTGGATATCCGAGATGACCGACGTCGGCGAGATCCTCGGGCTTCCCGACGGCGAGGTGGTCCGGCGGGCGGCGGCCGCCCGCGACGGGCGCCGGCGGGTCGTCACGTACTCGCCGAAGGTCTTCATCCCGCTGACCAAGCTGTGCCGCGACGTGTGCCACTACTGCACGTTCGCCCAGCCGCCGAGGCGCGGGGAGCGGGCGTACATGACGCGCGAGGAGGTCCTCGCGGTGGCGGCGGCGGGAGCCGAGGCCGGCTGCACGGAGGCGCTGTTCACGCTCGGGGACAAGCCCGAGCTGCGCTACCGGGCGGCGCGCGACGAGCTCGGGCGGCTGGGCCACCCCTCGACCGCGTCCTACCTGGTCGAGATGTGCGGGCTCGTCCTGCGCGAGACCGGCCTGCTCCCGCACGTCAACGCCGGGGTGCTCTCGGCGCCCGAGCTCGGCGCCCTCCGCGAGGTCAGCGCCTCGCAGGGGCTGATGCTCGAGCAGGTCTCCGACCGGCTCGCCCGCAAGGGCGGCCCGCACCAGGGCTCGCCCGACAAGGTGCCCGAGCGCCGACTCGAGACGATCCGCCTCGCCGGCGAGCTGGCGATCCCGTTCACCAGCGGCATCCTGGTGGGCATCGGGGAGACCCGGGCCGAGCGGCTCGACGCGCTGCTGGCCATCCGCGACCTGCACGAGCGCTACGGCCACGTCCAGGAGGTCATCGTCCAGAACTTCCGGGCCAAGCCCGGCACCCTGATGGCGCAGCACGCCGAGCCGGCGCCCGACGAGCTGCGGTGGACGGCCGCCGCCGCCCGCTTGCTGCTGCCGCCGGACATGGCCGTTCAGGTGCCGCCCAACCTCTCCGGGGACGACTTCCCGCGGCTGCTGGAGGCGGGCATCGACGACTGGGGCGGCATCTCGCCCGTGACCCGCGACCACGTCAACCCCGAGGCGCCGTGGCCGGAGATCCGCCGCCTGCGCGACGCGACCGAGGCGCAGGGCCTCGCGCTGGCGCCGCGCCTGGCGCTCTACCCGGCCTACGTCGCCGAGCTCGACCGCTGGTGCACCCCGGAGGTCGCCACCGCCGTGCGCCACCGCGCTGACGCCACC
>CALMNS010000474.1 GCA_937871635.1 uncultured Solirubrobacter sp. | reverse complement strand
GGCTAGGCCCCGGCCCCGCCGACGTGACGGCGCAGCCGGCCGAGGCGCCCGTCCCACTCGCGGCCGACCGACTCGATCCAGGCGCTCGCGTCCCCGAGCGGCTCGGGGCTCAGCGCGTAGCGGGTCTCGCGCCCCTCGCGGCGGCCGTGCACGAGCCCGGCCTCCGACAGGGCGGCGAGGTGCTTGGAGACCGCCTGGCGGGTCATCGGCAGCTCGCCGGCGAGCTCGGTGGCGGTGACCGTCCCCGTCGTCAGGAGCCGCTCGACGACGCCGCGACGCGTCTCGTCGGAGAGCGCGAAGAAGACGGCGTCGAGGCTCACGCCGCCAGCGCGACGGCGGCGCACGCCGCCACGAGCCTCGGCCCCCAGCCGGCCGGCACGCCGGTGGAGCTCGACTCGACGACCACCACGCGCGTCCCGCCGACGGCGGGGACCAGCTCGAAGGTCACGCGGCTGCCCTCGGCCTCGCCTTCGCGCCACCACCAGAACGCCAGCCGGTCGGGCGCCTCGACCTCCTCGACGACCGCCTCGCGGCGCTCGCCGTCCTCCCAGCCGAAGAGGACCTCGCCCTCCGGCTCCGCGAGGTCGCCGTCCACCGAGTCGGCGAACCATTCCTCGAGGCGGTCGGGGTCGGTCAGCGCGTCCCACACCTCCTCGGGCGGGGCCGGGACGACGACGGAGCGGGTGACGGAGCGTTCAGGCAACGGCATGGTTGCGTATGCTACACCGCCCGCCCGCCCGCCCGCACTCCCAGCCGGCCGTTCCGCTCGGCGGAGCGCGTGCGGCAGTATGCGCCGATGCGGACGACGACGCTGGTGGAGGGGCTGCGCTTCGGGGAGTGCCCGCGGTGGCACGCGGGCCGGCTGTGGATCTCGGACTTCTACGACGGGGCGGTGCTCTCGGTCGGCGAGGCCGGCGAGGTCCGGCGCGAGGTGGAGCTCGACGGCGAGCCCGCCGGGATCGGGTGGCTGCCCGACGGGCGGCTGCTGGTCTGCGAGCGGCTCTCGCGCCGGGTGCTCCGGCGCGAGGCGGACGGGTCGCTGGCCGAGCACGCCGACCTCAACCGGGTCGCCACCTTCCACATCAACGACATGCTCGTCGACCCGGCCGGCCGTGCCTACGTCGGCAACTTCGGCTTCGACCTCGACGCCTTCCTCGCCGAGCACGGCATCCCCGCGGCGCTCGCCGAGCCCGGCCCGCCGAGCGCCGACCTCGCGCTGATCGCCGCCGACGGAACGGTCTCCGTCGCCGCGCCCGACCTGCGCTTCCCGAACGGCATGGCCCTCACCGACGGCGGGCGAACCCTCGTGGTCGCCGAGACCCTCGGGCTGCGGCTGAGCGCCTTCGCGGTCGATCCCGCGGACGGCTCGCTCTCGGACCGCCGGGTGTGGGCCGCGCTCGGCGAGGTCGCCCCGGACGGCATCGCGCTCGACCCGAGCGGCGCGATCTGGGTGGCCAACGCGATCGCCCCGGAGTGCCGGCTCGTGGTCGAGGGCGGCGAGGTGCGCCAGGTGGTCGAGACGAGCCAGCCGACCTTCGCCTGCGGCCTGGGCGGCGCCGGCGGCCGGACGCTGTTCGCGCTCACCGCGCCCGACT
>CALMNS010000473.1 GCA_937871635.1 uncultured Solirubrobacter sp. | reverse complement strand
CGGCTGGTCGGGCGGGGTCTCGGGGAGGTTCTTGATCCCCTCCCGGGTGCGCCACTTGGAGTAGTTGTCCTCCATCGCGTCGATCAGCTCGCGCATGAACTTCGCCGAGAGGGAGACGCGGGTGACCACCACGCCGGGGATCTCGTCGCCCTCCATCTCGTGGTCGACCCGGGCGAAGGTGACGGTGAACTCGTAGTCGGAGTGCGAGACGTTGGCGAAGTTCGCGTAAACGCCGGCCATCACCTCGGGCGAGGTGTGGATGTTGATGCGGCGCTCGCGGTCGTCGTCGTCGGCGTCGTCGGCGTCAGAGGACATCGCGCCTAGTATCCCACCCCTCCCGTGCGCGTCACGATCTTGAGCGTCGGGCGGCTGCGACCCCCGTTCGCCGACGACGTCGCCCACTACGAGCGGCTGCTCTCGCGCTACTGCGCGCTCGAGCTCGTCGAGGTCCGCGAGGAGGAGCGCCTCGCGCGCCGGATCCCCGAGCGCGCGCACCTGGTGGCGCTCGACGCGGGCGGCCGCAGCTACGCCAGCGAGGCGTTCGCCGCCTGGCTCGAGGGACGCCGGCAGTCGGGTCGTGACCTGTGCTTCGTGCTCGGCGGCGCCTTCGGCCACGCGCCGGACCTGCCCGCGCCGCAGGAGCGGCTCTCGTTCGGGCCGGCCACCCTGCCGCACCAGCTCGCGCGGGTCGTCCTGCTCGAACAGCTCTACCGCGGCCACAAGCTCCTGCTCAACGAGCCGTATTCTCACTGAATGGTGCCCTCGACCGCCACCTCCGCTCTCGACGAGCTCCGCGACGCCCTCTCAGAGACGGCGGCGGAGCTGCGCGGCGAGCGGCCCGCGCCGAGCCAGGCACCGACGCTCGAGCGCCCGCCGCGCGCGGAGCTCGGCGACTACTCGACCAACGCGGCGATGCTCCTCGCCCCGGTGCTCAAGGCCGCCCCGCGCCAGATCGCCGAGCAGCTCGGCGAGGGCCTGGTCGCTCGCCTGGGCGACCAGCTCGACCATGTCGAGGTCGCCGGCCCGGGCTTCCTGAACGTCTTCCTGGCCGACGCCTGGTACGCCGACGCCGTCGCTCGCGTCCTCGCCGCGGGCGACGCGGTGGGCGCCGGTGAGCCGGGCGAGGCCGGGCCGCTGCGGATCAACGTCGAGTTCGTCTCCGCGAACCCCACGGGCCCGCTCCACGTCGGCCACGCCCGCAACGCCGCCTACGGCGACGCGCTCAGCCGGCTGCTCAGCTTCCTCGGCCACGAGGTGCACCGGGAGTTCTACGTGAACGACAACGGCTCCCAGGTCCGGAAGTTCGGCGAGTCGCTCCAGGCCCACGGCCGCGGCGAGCCGCCCCCCGCCGACGGCTACCAGGGCGACTACGTGGCCGAGATCGCCGCGGCGATCGGCGACGCCGGCGACGGTGATCCCGAGGCGGTCGCCCGGCGCGGGATCGAGCTCATGCTCGAGCGGCTGCGGACGACGCTCGCGACCTTCCGGGTCGACTTCGACACCTGGTTCTCCGAGCGCGACCTCCACGTCGGCGAGCCCTCGGCGGTCCAGCACGCGTTCGACGTCCTGGCCGAGCAGGGCCGGACCTACCGCCACGAGGGCGCCCTCTGGCTGCGCACGACCGAGTTCGGCGACGACAAGGACCGCGTGCTCGAGCGCTCGAGCGGCGAGCACACCTACTTCGCGTCGGACATCGCGTACCACCAGGAGAAGCGCGAGCGGGGGTTCGACCGCCTGGTCGACGTCTGGGGCGCCGACCACCACGGCTACGTGCGCCGGATGCACGCGGCGTTCGAGGCGCTCGGGGGCCGGCCCGACGAGCTCGACCTCCTGATCATGCAGTTCGTGAACCTGGTCGACCGCGGGGAGCGGACGTCGATGTCCAAGCGGCGCGGCGACTTCGTGTCGCTCGACGAGCTGATCGCCGAGATCGGCGTCGACGCCGCCCGGTGGTACCTGCTCAACCGGTCCCACGACACGACGATCGACCTCGACCTCGAGCTCGCCCGCCGGGAGACGAACGAGAACCCCGTCTACTACGTGCAGTACGCCCACGCCCGGATCGCCTCCATCCTCGCCCGGGCGGGGGAGGACGCGGTCGCAGAGGCGCTGGCGAGGTTCGCCCCGCCCGCCCGGCTCGAGCCCGCCGAGCGCGACCTCATCAAGAAGGCGCTCGCCTTCGGGACCGAGGTCGCCGAGGCGGCCGAGCGCCGGGCGCCGCATCGCATCGCCGCCTACGCGCTCGAGTTCGCCCAGACCTTCACGGCCTTCTATCGCGACTGCCCTGTCCTCGGCGCCCAGCCGGAGGGAGTCGAGGCGTTCCGTCTCGGGCTGTGCGTCGTGTCGCGGCGCATCATCGGACGGTCGCTCGGCCTCCTCGGCGTCTCGGCGCCCGAGTCGATGTAGCCGCCGTCCCCGGGCACGCGCTCCCCATGCTGGCCTCGGCGCTCCCGTCCACGGAGGCCCGGCTGATCTTCGCCGGCGGGGCGCTCCTCGCCCTCGGCCTCGTCGCGTCGCTCGTGGCCGGGCGGCTGCGGGTGCCCGGCCTGGTCCTGTTCCTCGCCGTCGGGATGATCGTCGGCTCGGACGGCCTCGGCCTGCTCGAGTTCGACGACTACGAAGTCGCCCGCACGATCGGCGTGGTCGCGCTCGCGCTCATCCTCTTCGAGGGCGGCCTGACCACCGGCGTGCTCGAGGTCCGGCCCGTCCTGCGCGCCTCCGTCTCGCTCGCCCTGGTCTCGACGATCGCCACCGCCGCGGTGGTGGGGCTCGCCGCCAGCGCGCTGTTCGAGTTCTCCACGCTCGAGGGGCTGCTGATCGGGGCGGTGCTCTCCTCGACGGACGGCGCGGCGATCTTCGCCCTGCTGCGGGGCTCGACGCTGCGGCGCAAGCTGGCGCGGACGCTCGAGGCCGAGGCCGGCTTCAACGACCCGGTCGCCGTCCTGCTCGTCCTCGGCTTCATCGAGTGGATCCTGCTGCCCGACTACGGCCTCGCGGAGATGGCGGTGCTCTTCGTCCAGCAGCTGGGGATCGGGGTGGTCGTCGGGCTCGCGGTCGGCTGGCTGGCGGTCCAGGGCTTCTCGCGCGCGCGGCTCGAGACGGCGGGGCTCTATCCGGTGGCCTCGCTCGCCGCGGTGGCGCTCGCCTTCGGCAGCGCCGACGTCCTCGACGGCTCGGGCTTCCTGGCCGTCTACCTCGCCGGGCTGGTGGTCGGGACGGCCCAGATCCCCGCCAAGCGGACGGTGACGACGTTCCACCAGGGGCTCGCGTGGGTGGGCCAGCTCGGGCTGTTCCTCACCCTCGGGCTGCTCGTCTTCCCCTCCCAGCTCGGCGACGCGGCGCCCGAGGGGATCGTCCTCACCCTGGTGCTGGTCTTCGTCGCCCGGCCGGTCGGCACCTGGCTCGCCACGCCTGGGAGGGGCTACACGAACGCCGAGCGGGTGGTGCTCAGCTGGGCGGGCCTCCGCGGGGCGGTCCCGATCGTGCTCGCCACCTTCCCGGTGATCGCCGAGGTCCCGGGCTCGCTCGAGTTCTTCAACATCGTCTTCTTCGCGGTGCTCTTCTCGACCCTGGTGCAGGGCTCGACCTTCGAGGCGCTCGCCCGCCGGCTGGGGATGACGACGAGCGAGCCCGCGCTGGCCGAGCCGCTCACCGAGGCGGGCACGATCCGCCGGCTCGGGGCGGAGATCCTCGAGTTCCCGATCGGGCCCGACGACGCGGTGGTCGGCGCCCGCGTGCGCGAGCTCGGCCTGCCGCGCGACGCGGTGGTCAACGTGATCGTCCGCGGCGACCAGGCGATCCCGCCGCGCGGCTCGACCCGGCTGATGGCCGGCGACCGCGTCCACCTGCTCCTGCGCTCGGAGATGG
>CALMNS010000472.1 GCA_937871635.1 uncultured Solirubrobacter sp. | reverse complement strand
CGGCCGGTGCGCTGTTCTGCACCATCGGAGGCGAGGAGGTGCGCCTCGACCAGCCGGGCGACGCCGCCCAGGCTGACGCCGCCGCCCGCCGCGTCGGGCGCCCGCGGGGGACCCTGGCCCAGGAGGAGCCGCGCGACTTCGTCCGCCCCGAGCCCGCCCCGGGTGGGCGGGTGCGCGAGTACTGGGTCCAGGCCCGCTCGGTCATGTGGGACATCGCCCCGACCGGCCGCGACCAGTGGCACGACCGCGCCATCCGCGGACCGCGAGCCTTCCGCGCGTTCACCTACCAGCTGATGAACCCGGGCTTCGCGTCGCCCGCCGGCCCGCGGGCGATCCCGGGGCCGACGCTGACGGGCGAGGTCGGCGACCTCATGGTCGTGCACTTCCGCAACGGCGAGGAGAAGCTCGAGCAGGCGGTGACCATGCACCCGCACGGCGTGCGCTACAACCCGGAGTACGACGGGACCTACATGGGGGACTTCACGCGCGCGGGCGGCTTCGTCGCGCCCGGCGAGGAGTTCACCTACCTGTGGGAGTGCACGCCCGACGCGGTCGGCGCCTGGCCCTACCACGACCACGGCCCCAACCACACGCTCAACTCCTTCCGCGGCCTGTTCGGGATGCTCGTGGTGCGGCCGAAGGGCGAGCGCCCGCCGGACGTCGAGGTCCCCCTCTTCCTGCACTCGCTGTCCCCGCCGGTCACCGGCCTGCGCCGCGCGTTCCAGACGATCAACGGCCGCAGCGGGGCGGGCAACACCCCGACCATCGAGGCGCGGGTCGACCAGGACGTCGCCATGCACGTCTTCGGCATGAACAACGACTTCCACGACTTCCACATCCACGGCCACCGCTGGAAGGACTCGGGCGGCGCCTTCGTCGACACGCCGACGGTCGGGCCGAACGAGACGGTCACCGCGCGCTTCGTCGAGGACAACCCGGGCCGCTGGCTCTATCACTGCCACGTCTTCTCCCACCAGGACGGCGGGATGGCAGGGTGGTACCTGGTGGGACGTTGAGTCGAGGGACACGACAGAGGAGAGGGTCGATGAGGATCAGGACGCAGGCGACGGCGGTCGGGGTGACCGCCGCGCTGCTGGTGCCGGCCGGGCCCGCCTTCGGGCAGGCCGGGACGGACTACCCCGCGCCGTCCAAGCCGTCCGCCGGGCAGAAGAAGCCCGCCGGCAAGGGCAAGACGCTGCGGGTCGCCAAGCGGGGCGCCCGGTACACGACGATCGGCGCGGCGGTCAGGGCGGCCAAGGCGGGCGACACGATCCGCGTCGCCAACGGGACCTATCGCGAGGGCGTCTCCATCAACGGCGCCGCCAAGCGCTACCTCAGGCTCGTCGGCAACCGCCGGGCGCCCGAGAAGGTCGTCCTCGACGGGAAGGGCCTCTCCGGCGCCGCGGCGCAGAACGCGGTGCTCGTCAACGGCGCCGACGCCGTGACCATCGACGGCTTCAAGGCCCGCAACTACAAGGCGAACGGCTTCTTCCTGGTCAACGTCGACGGCTACAAGGCGACCAACCTGATCGCCGAGCTCACCGGCACCTACGGCATCTACGCCTTCAACTCGCTGGGCGGCGAGATGTCCAACTCGGAGGCCTACTACGTCAACGACGGCGCGTTCTACATCGGCCAGACGCCGAAGCAGACCAGGCCCAAGCGCTCGATCGTCAAGAACGTCGAGGGCTGGGGCTCGCTGTTCGGCTTCACCGGGACGAACATGCGCTACGTGACGATCACCAAGTCGAAGTTCTTCAACAACGGCATCGGGATCGTGCCCAACGCGCTGTCCTCGGAGAAGTTCCCGCCGGAGGAGGACAACGTCATCCGCGACAACGACATCTTCTGGAACAACTTCAACTACTACAAGGCGACGCCGTTCCCCAAGCGCAAGGCGGCGACCGGGGACATCCCGTACCCGACCGGGGTGGGCGTCCTCTTCCTGGGGGGCCGGCGCAACGTGGTCGAGAACAACCGGATCTACGGCAACTACCTCGTCGGCGTCACCGCGCTCGAGGCGCTGACCCTCGCCGCGAAGGACGCCGCCGCGAAGTCGCTCGACGGCAACCAGTTCCGGACCAACGCGTTCGGTCTCAACGGCACCGACCGCAACGGGCGCGACGTGGTCTTCGAGGGCGGCGGCACCGGCAACTGCTTCTCGGGCAACACGGGGGTCGAGTCGGTCACCCCGGCCGACGCGTCGACGATGCCGGCCTGCCCGTTCACCGGGGCCAACCCGTTCGTCGCGTCGGTGCGCGAGCAGACCCTCGGCTGGGTCATCCAGTCCGACAAGGAGGCGGCCTGGATCCGGCGGCCGCACGCGCCCCGCGCGGACCGCATCCAGCCGCTCGAGACGTACACCAAGTCCTACCGGAAGACCAAGTGAGGGCGTCCCGCGTCGCCGCCCTGTCCGTCGCCGGCGTCGTGGCTCTCGTGGCCGCGACGCCCGCCGGCGGGGCCGGAGCCCCGCAGCGCAAGACCGTCCGGGTCCTCGACAACTACTACTCGCCGGCCAAGCTAACGGTCAACAACCGCTCGACCATCACGTGGAAGTGGCCCGAGGATGCCGGCGACACCCACGACGTCGTCCTCCGCAAGGGGCCCGCCGGCGTTAAGAAGTTCGCCTCCGACGGAGCGGCGGCGGCGTTCACCTACAAGCGCACGCTGACCAAGCCGGGGACGTACTCGCTCATCTGCACGTACCACGAGGAGATGACCATGACCATCAAGGTCCGCAGGTGAGGGGTCAGCCGCGGGCGCTGCACGGAGTACGGCTCTCAGCCGAGCTGGCTGCCGTACTGTCGTTCGTAGTAGGCGCGGTAGTCGCCCGAGCGGATCGGGCCCCACCACTCGGGGTTGTCCCGGTACCAGGCGACGGTCTGCTCGAGGCCCTCGGCGAAGTGGACCTGCGCCTCCCAGCCGAGGGCACGGACCTTCTCCGAGGCGAGCGAGTAGCGGCGGTCGTGGCCGGGCCGGTCGGTGACGTAGGTGAGGAGCTCGCGATCGGCGCCGGTGAGGGCGATGATTCGCTCGACGACCTCGAGGTTGGGGCACTCGTCCGGCCCGCCGACGTTGTAGACCTCGCCGGGCCGGCCGTGGGCGAGGACGTGGCCGATGCCGCGGCCGAAGTCCTCGACGTAGAGCCAGTTGCGGACCTGCTGCCCGTCCCCGTAGACCGGCAGCGGGTCGGCGTGCATGGCGTTGAGGATCATCAGCGGGATGAGCTTCTCGGGGTACTGGTAGGGCCCGTAGTTGTTCGACCCGCGGCAGATCAGCGTCTCGAGCCCGTAGGTGTGGAAGTAGCTGGCCACGAGCAGGTCGGCGCCCGTCTTGGTGGCGGAGTACGGGGAGGAGGGCGCGAGCGGCGACCCCTCGGTGAACGAGCCCTCCGCGATCGAGCCGTAGACCTCGTCGGTGGAGACCTGCAGGTAGCGGACCCCGGCCTCGCGGGCGGCCTCGAGGAGCACGTAGGTGCCCACCGCGTGGGTGGTCACGAAGGCGTCGGGCTCGGCGATCGAGCGGTCGACGTGCGTCTCGGCGGCGAAGTTGACCACCGCCTCGCAGCCCTCGATCGCCTCGGCCACCTTGTCGCGGTCCTCGATCGCGCCGTGGACGAAGACGTGCTCGACATCGGCGAGGTTCTCCCGTCGCCCCGCGTAGGTGAGCTTGTCGAGGACGACGACCTCGTCGCCGTGGTCGCGGACGCGCAACCGGACGAAGTTCGAGCCGATGAACCCGGCCCCACCGCACACGAGCAGCTTCACTCCGACGTCACCTCCATCTCGTTCAGGTAGGCCGCGAGCCCCTCGCGCCAGCCGGGGAGCCGCGGCGCCTCGGCGCGCTCCGTGCCGAGCACGGAGTAGGCGGGGCGCGGCGCGGGCCGCCCGAGATCGGCGCTCGAGCCGCGGTGGACGGTCATCTCGCGCCCGGCTCCGGCGAAGATCGCCTCGGCGAAGTCATACCAGGAACACGGTTCCTCCCCGGAGGCGTGCAGCACGCCGGTGGCCCGGGCCTCGGCCAGGGCGACGAGGGCCGGCGCCAGGTGGCCGGTGTAGGTGGGGAAGCCGACCTGGTCGTCGACCACGGTGACCTCGTCGCGCTCGCCGGCCAGGCGGAGCATCGTCGCGGCGAAGTTGCCGCCGCCCGCGCCGAACAGCCAGGCCGCGCGCACGACGGCCGCGCGGTCGAGGTCGAGGGCGCGCTCGCCCGCGAGCTTCGAGCGGCCGTAGGCGGAGATCGGCGCCGTCGGATCGGACTCGAGGTAGGGCCGCGTCCCGCGCCCGTCGAAGACGTAGTCCGTCGAGACGTGGACGACGTGGGCCCCGTGCTCGGTGGCGGCGGCCGCCAGGTGGCCGACCGCGGTCCCGTTGACCGCGGTGGCGGCCCCCTCGTTCGCCTCTGCGCCGTCGACGTCCGTCCACGCCGCGCAGTTGACGACGGCGTCGGGCCGGGCGTCGCGGATCGCGGTGGCGACCGCGGAGGGGTCGGTGAGGTCGAGGTCGCGGCGGGCGAGCGCGGTGACGTCGTGGCCCGCCGCCTGGCCGGCGGCGGTCACGTCCTGTCCGAGCATGCCCGCGGCGCCGGTTACGAGAAGGCGCATGGCCGTGACACCCTAGGAGGCCGCCCGCGTCCCGCCCGCTCGCCCGGCCCGCCGGCGGCCGCCCCGCGACCTAGAGGATCTCGATCTCCGACTGGTCGCCGACCATGAACGTGTAGGCGCGCGGCTGGCGGCGCGAGCGGTGGATGGCGACGTTCTTGCCGAGCAGGCTCGACTCCATCCGGCCGGCGAGGCCGCGGACGGAGGACCCCTCGAGCAGGATGGAGTGCTCGACCTCGGCCGTCTCGATCACCACGCCCTCCCCGACCGCGGTGTACGGGCCGACGTAGGCGTCGGTGAGCCGCGCGCCCGCGCCGATGATGGCGGGACCCCGGACGGTGCAGTTGGTCAGCGTGGCGCCGGCCTCGATGATCACCCGACCGTCGACCTGGGACCCGACGAGTTCGCCGTCGACCCTCCGCTCGATCGTCTCGAGGATGAGCCGGTTGGCCTCGAGCATGTCGTCGAGGCGCCCCGTGTCCTTCCACCAGCCCTGGACGATGTGCGACTCCACCGCCTCGCCCTGGTCGACGACCCACTGGATCGCGTCGGTGATCTCGAGCTCGCCGCGCGGGGACGGCTCGATGGCCCGGGCCGCCTCGTGGATCCGCGGCGTGAACATGTAGACGCCGACGAGCGCGAGGTCGGTCGCCGGCTCGGCGGGCTTCTCGACGAGCCGCGCCACGCCGCCGGCGGCGGAGAGCTCCGCCACCCCGTAGTTCTCCGGGTCAGGCACCGGGGTGAGCAAGATCAGCGCCTGCGGCTCGTGCTCGCGGAAGGCGGCGACGAGGTCGGCGATCCCGCCCTGCAGCAGGTTGTCGCCCAGGTACATGACGAACGCCGAGTCGTCCAGGAACCGCTCGGCGGTGAGCACCGCGTGGGCGAGCCCGAGCGGCGCGTCCTGCTCGATGTAGGTGATGCGCACGCCGAAGCGCGAGCCGTCGCCCACGGCGTCGCGGATCTCGCCGCCCGTCTCGGGGGCGATGATGATCCCGATCTCCGAGATGCCGGCGGCGGCCATCGCCTCGATCCCGTAGAAGAGCACCGGCTTGTTGGCCACGGGCACGAGCTGCTTGGCCGAGGTGTGCGTGATCGGGCGCAGCCGCGTGCCCTTGCCGCCGGAGAGGATGAGCCCTTTGAGATCCACGGCCGGGCACCCTAGATGGTCGATCCGAATGGCCGCGTGGGCGGCGCCGGCGCCGCAACCGGCGGGCCCGGGGCGGGTTTGAACGAGTGTGCCCGTCGCCCTGCTCCTCGCGCTGGCGGCCACCTGGCCCGCGCAGACGCTCCCCACCGGAG
>CALMNS010000471.1 GCA_937871635.1 uncultured Solirubrobacter sp. | reverse complement strand
CCTCCGCCTCCGCCTCGACCTCAACCTCGGTCTCGGCCGGCGCATCGGCCTCCGCCGGCGCCGCGTCGGGCGCCGGCGGGGCCTGGGCGTCGGCGAAGGTCTCCTCGCCGACGGGCGCCTGGGCCTCCGTCTCCTCCTCGGGCCGCGTTCCCGGCTCGGAGCTCATCGCGACTCGTCGACGACCTCGGCGTCGACGACCTCCTCGTCGCCGGCCCCGTTGGCGGACGCGCCGTCCGCCGCCCCGGACCCGTCGCCGTCCGACGCGGCGGCCGACTCGGCCTGCGCCCGCTCGTACATCGCCGCCGAGACCTTGTGGAACGCCGTCTGCAGCGCCTCGGTCTTGGCCCGGATGTCCGCGGCGTCGTCGGAGTCGAGCGACTCGCGCAGGACCTTGGCGGCCTCCTGGATCTCCGCCTTGGACTGCTCGTCGACCGACTCGCCCAGGTCGACGAGCTGCTTGTCGGCCTGGTAGGCGGCCTGCTCGCCGGCGTTGCGGGCCTCGGCCAGCTCGCGCAGGCGGCGGTCCTCCTCGGCGTGGGTCTCGGCGTCGCCGACCATCCGCTTGATCTCGTCGTCGGAGAGCCCGGAGCCCGAGCGGATCTCGATCTTCTGCTCCTTGCCCGTCCCAAGGTCCTTGGCCGTCACGTTGACGATGCCGTTGGCGTCGATGTCGAAGCCGACCTCGACCTGCGGGATGCCGCGCGGGGCGGGCGGGATGCCCGTGAGCTGGAACTTGCCCAGCGACTTGTTGTAGGTCGCCATCTCGCGCTCGCCCTGCAGGACGTGGATCTCCACGCTAGGCTGGTTGTCCTCCGCGGTGGAGAAAACCTCGGACTTGCGGGTCGAGATGCTCGTGTTGCGCTCGATGAGCTTGGTCATCACGCCGCCCTTGGTCTCGATGCCGAGGGTGAGCGGGGTGACGTCGAGCAGGAGCACGTCCTTGACGTCGCCCGCGAGGACGCCCGCCTGGATGGCGGCGCCGACGGCCACGACCTCGTCCGGGTTGACGCCGCGGTGCGGCTCCTTGCCCGTGAGCTCCTTGACCTTCTCCTGCACGGCCGGCATGCGGGTCATGCCGCCGACGAGGACGACGTGGTGGATCGTCGAGGCGCCCTTCTCCTTGGCGTCGTCGAGCGCCTGGCGGACCGGGCCGACGACACGCTCGATCAGCGGCGAGGCGAGCTCGGTGAACTTCGAGCGCGTCATGCGCAGGTCGAGGTGCTTGGGGCCGGACTGGTCGGCCGTGATGAACGGCAGGTTGATCTGGGTCTCCTGCGCGGAGGAGAGCTCGATCTTCGCCTTCTCGGCGGCCTCGTAGAGGCGCTGGAGGGCCATCTTGTCCTGCGTGAGGTCGATCCCCTGGTCGCGACGGAACTCGGCGACGAGGTAGTCGACGACCGCCTTGTCGAAGTTGTCGCCGCCCAGGTGGTTGTCGCCCGCCGTGGACTTGACCTCGAAGACGCCGTCGCCGATCTCGAGGACGGAGACGTCGAACGTGCCGCCGCCCAGGTCGAAGACGAGGATGGTCTGGTCGGTCTCCTTGTCGAGGCCGTAGGCGAGCGCCGCGGCGGTCGGCTCGTTGATGATGCGCTTGACGTCGAGCCCGGCGATCCGGCCGGCGTCCTTGGTCGCCTGGCGCTGGTCGTCGTTGAAGTAGGCCGGGACGGTGATGACCGCCGACTCGACGGACTCGCCGAGGTAGGCCTCGGCGTCGGCCTTGAGCTTCTGCAGCACCATCGCCGAGATCTCCGGCGGGGAGTACTGGTTGCCGCCCGCGTTGACGCGGGCGTCGCCGCCCGGGCCGGAGACGACGTCGTAGGGCACCATCGACTCCTCCTCGCGCACCTCGGCCTCCTTGCGGCCCATGAAGCGCTTGATGGAGAAGACGGTGTTCGTGGGGTTGGTCACCGCCTGGCGGCGGGCGACGGTGCCGACGAGGCGCTCGCCGGACTGGGTGAAGGCGACGACGGACGGGGTGGTGCGCCCGCCTTCGGAGTTCTCGATGACGGTCGGCTCGCCGCCCTCGAGGACGGCCATGCACGAGTTGGTGGTTCCGAGGTCGATGCCGATGGTCTTGGCCATATGCGTGTGGGCTCCTTGCGAAATCTCAGTGGGGCTGGCTGAGATAATAGCGACACGAGCGCGCGAGCGGGCAGATTCCGCACGCGGGGGCGCGGGCGTGGCAGAGCCGCCGCCCGTGGCGCAGGAGGTTGACGTGGAGCTCTACGTGCTGGCCCCGAGGCACCAGGGCCAGGAGGTCGTCGTGGAGCTCCTCGAACGGCGCGCCCGGACGCAGGAGGCCGAGCCGCGTCGCCACCCGCGAGACGTGGGTGTCGACCGGCAGGTCCGGCATCCCGAGGGCGAAGAGGAGCACGCAGGCGGCGGTCTTTCGCCCGACGCCGGGCAGGGCGAGGAGCTCGGCCCGCGCCGCCTCGAGCGGCAGCCCGGCGAGGTGGTCGAGCGAGAGCGGGTCGAGCGCCCGCAGGATGGCCTGGATGCGCACCGACTTCTGCCGGTGCAGGCCGCCCGGCCGGATCGCCGCCTCGACCGCCTCCCGCGGCGCGTCGCGCACCGCCGCCCAGGTCGAGAAGCGCGCGCGCAGCCCGAGGTAGGCCATGTCCCGGTTGCGGTCGTTGGTCGACTGCGACAGGACGGTGAGCATAAGCTCGGCCAGGGGCCGGCCGTGGGGGGCGGCGAGCGGGCGCCCGTAGTGGAGCCGCAACCGGTCGCGGATGGCGCGCACCCGCGATCGGCTGGGTGCCACCCAGTGGGCCCGCTGCACGATCTCGCCCATTTTCCGAGTCACCATAAGTCGGCCGCGGTCGTCGCGGCGTCGGCGGGTATGGTGCCGCGCGCCCGACACGACGGGACGCCACCGTCCCGCTCCTCCCGGAGGTTCTATGCCAGCTCCAGCCCACCTTCGGCCGTCCCGGCCGAAGTCCATCGCGCACGCCCTCGCCGCGAGCGCCGCCGTCGCCTCACTGGGGACGGCCGCCGCCCCCGCCGACGCGGAGGCCCGCAAGCGCGAGAGCCGACTGGACCGGACCGAGCGCCAGCTCATCCGGCAGGTCAACCGCGTGCGCGCCGCCCACGGCCTGCGGCGCTACTCCTCCAGCCGCGCCCTGTCGCGATCGGCGAACTCGCACTCGGCGGACATGCTGCGGGGTGACTTCTTCGCCCACGCGTCGAGCAACGGGACCTCCTTCGAGGGCCGCGTGCGCCGCTACACCCGGGCGGCACGGCTCGGCGAGAACCTGGCCTGGGTTCCCGGCGGCCACCGCCGCGACGCGGTGTCGCAGGTGATCGGGATGTGGATGGGCTCGCCCTCGCACCGCGCCGCGGTGCTCTCCCCCGTCTACCACCGGATCGGCGTCGGCCGGCGCGTCGGGCGCATCGGCTCCGCGAAGGTCACCGTCTTCACCGCCGACCTCGCCACCCGCCGCTGACCACCGGGCGGTTAGCATGGCCGCCTTGAGCTCACCGACCCGGCAACGGCCGACCGCCCGCGAGTACCAGGCCATCGTCACCGGGCGGCTCATCGAGTCGCGGCTCACCCCGAACGCGATCTCGCTCACCGGCCTCGCGCTCTGCCTCGGCGCGGCGGCGCTGATCTGGACGGACCACATCTTCCTGGGCGGGCTCGCCTTCGTGTTCGGCTCGATCTGCGACACGCTCGACGGCCGCTACGCCCGTACCTCCGGCAAGGGCAGCCCCTTCGGCGCCTTCCTGGACTCGACCATCGACCGGGTGGAGGAGGGCGTGGTGCTCGCCGCCGTCGCCTACCGCCTCGCCATCGACGGCGAGGAGCTCGCGGTGGCCGCCGTCGTGGTGGCGGTGCTGGCGTCGCTGCTCGTCTCCTACACCCGCGCCCGCGCCGAGGCGCTCGGCGTGGAGTGCAAGGTCGGGATCGCCGACCGACTGGTCCGGGTCGTCATCCTGTCGGCCGGCCTGATCCTGGTCGGCGTCGATCTCCTGATCCCCGCCGTGTACGTCCTCGCGGGGCTCTCGGTGATCACCGTCCTGCAGCGGGTCTTCCACGTCCGTGGCGAGCTGGTGGCGCGTAACGCGGCCAGCCCCACGGGGTGATTACTCCGGCTCCATCTAAGAACTCGAAGAGGTCTCCCATGAGCACGAAGAACGGACACGCGACCGGCAACGGGACGGCGCGCCATCAGGACGAGAAGGTGCGGGTGGCCATCATCGGCGTCGGCAACTGCGCCTCCTCCTTCGTCCAGGGCGTGCAGTACTACCGCGACGCCTCCACCACCGAGGACGTCCCCGGCCTCATGCACGTCGACCTCGGCGGCTACCACGTCCGCGACATCGAGTTCACCGCGGCGTTCGACATCGATCAGGACAAGGTCGGGCTCGACCTCTCCGAGGCGATCTTCGCCGGTCAGAACAACACCCTGAAGTTCGTCGACGGCGACCTCCCGAAGATGGGCGTCGAGGTCATGCGCGGCATGACCCACGACGGCCTGGGCAAGTACCTCTCCCAGCGGATCACCAAGGCGCCGGGCTCGACGGTCGACATCGCCCAGGTCCTCAAGGACACCCGGACGGACGTCGTCGTCTCCTACCTGCCGGTCGGCTCCGAGCAGGCCACGAAGTGGTACGTGGAGCAGATCATCGAGGCGGGCTGCGGGTTCGTGAACTGCATCCCGGTCTTCATCGCCCGCGAGGACTACTGGAACAACCGCTTCGTCAAGGCGGGCCTGCCGATCGTCGGCGACGACATCAAGTCGCAGGTCGGCGCGACCATCGTCCACCGCACGCTGGCGCGGCTGTTCGGCGAGCGCGGCGTGAAGATGCTGCGCACCTCCCAGCTCAACGTGGGCGGGAACATGGACTTCTTCAACATGCTCGAGCGCGAGCGCCTGGAGTCCAAGAAGATCTCCAAGACGAACGCCGTGACGTCGATCATGGAGCACGAGCTGCCGGCCGACGACGTCTACATCGGCCCGTCGGACTATGTGCCGTGGCTGACGGACCGCAAGTGGGCGCACATCCGCGTCGAGGGCCAGGCGTTCGGCGACGTGCCGCTCAACATGGAGCTCAAGCTCGAGGTCTGGGACTCCCCCAACTCGGCGGGCATCGTCATCGACGCGGTGCGCTGCTGCAAGCTCGCGCTCAATCACGGCATCGGCGGCCAGCTCGACGGGCCGAGCTCCTACCTCATGAAGTCCCCGTACACGCAGCGCCCCGACAACGAGGCGCGCGAGGAGACCGAGCGGTTCATCGCCGAGCACTCGCGCACGGTCCGCGCGGCCAAGGAGGCCGAGGCGGCGGCCGACGACGCCGCCGAGGGCGTGACCATCGCCTAGGCTCCTCGCGGTGCCTGTGGCCCGCCCGCTCGCCATCGTCCAGGTCTCGCCCTATCCCCTGGAGGACGAGCATGACGTCGACGCCTTCGTCCGCTCGCTGTCGTCGGAGCTCGCGCAGCGCGGCCACGCGGTGACGGTCGCCGCGCCGTCGCGCTCCCCCGGCCTCGTGCGCGACTCGCGACGACGGATCCGCGCCGGTGAGGCGCTGCCCGAGCCGGGGTCGAGCGAGGTGCGGGTGCTCGGGGTGGGGGAGCTCCTGCCGCTCGCGTCGACCCGCGGCGGCGTGGCTCCGGCACCGCCGGTCGACGTCGCCCGCACGCTCGAGGAGCTGCTGACCGGCACGGCGTTCGACGTCTGCCACGTGCACGAGCCGTTCGCGGCGAGCGCCGCGTCGGTCGCGCTGCGCCACTCACGGGCGCTCAACGTCGGGACGTTCCACGCCCCGACCGAGCGGGTGCTCTCCACCCAGGTCGCCCGGCGCTTCGTCGAGCGCTTCTTCGGGCGGCTCGACGTGCGCACCGCCTCCTTCGGGGCCACGCGGGAGCTGATGCTGCGCCACTTCCCGGCGGCGTACGCCGTCGTCGCCCCCGGCGTCGAGCCGGGCACGCCGGCCGTGTCGCGGGCGGAGGGCGACGCCCCAGTCCGGATCGCCTTCCGCGGCGGCGAGGAGCGCGCCGCCCTGCGCCTCTTCCTGCGGGCGCTGCGCCGGCTGCCGCCCGAGCTCGACTGGGAGGCCACCGTCCACGCGCCCAACGGCGCGGCGCCCACCCTGCGCTCCGAGCTGCGCGAGCGCGTGCGCATCCTGCCCGAAGGGCGCCAGGACGGCTTCGCCGACGTGGTGGTGGCGGCCTCGCTGGGGACCTTCCCGGCGCCGGGCATCCTGCTGCGCGCGCTCGGATCGGGCGCGGTCCCGCTGGCCGCGCGCCTGCCCGCCTACGAGGAGGTCCTCGACGAGGGCGCCCGCGGCCTGCTCTTCGAGCCGGGCGACGTCGAGACCCTCGCCGCCCAGCTCGAGCGCCTGATCCGCGATCCCGCCCTCCGCGCCCGGCTGCGCGAGGGCAACCCGGGGCGCGCCTGGGCCCAGGTGGCCGACGAGTACGAGGCGATCTACGCCGGGCTGGTCGGCCGGCGCCACGACGACCGCGAGCGGCCCGAGATCCGCGCCCGGCTGCGGGCCCGGCCGGTGATCGACGTCGACCTCCACATGCACACCGACCACTCGCACGACTGCGCGACGCCCGTCGAGACGCTGCTGGCCACCGCGCGGGAGCGGGGCCTCGGGGCAATCGCGGTCACCGACCACAACGAGATCTCCGGCGCGCACGCCGCCGCCGCCCTCGCCGCCGAGCACGGGGTGAAGGTCATCGTCGGCGAGGAGGTCAAGACGGACGGGCAGGGCGAGGTCATCGGCCTGTTCATCTCGACGCGGATCCCGCGCGGCCTGACCCTCCGGGCGACCATCGACGAGATCCACCGCCAGGGCGGCCTCGCCTACGTGCCCCACCCGTTCGACCGCATGCACTCCGTGCCGGACTACGAGCACCTGCTCGCGGTGGTCGACGAGGTGGACGCGCTCGAGGTGTTCAACCCGCGAATCGCCATCCCGGCCTACAACGAGGAGGCCGTGCGCTTCGCGGCCAAGTACCGCATCCCCGCCGGCGCCGGCTCGGACTCGCACGTCGCGCGGGGCCTGGGCTCCGTCCGGATCCGCATGCGGGACTTCGACGGCCCGGAGGAGTTCCTCGAGTCGCTGCGCGACGCGGACATCATCGGCCGGCCCTCCTCGCGCTACTACGCCCAGGTCCAGGCCCTCAAGTTCCTGCAGACGAAGGTGCGGCGACCGTCGGCCGCCCGCAAGGGTTGATGCGGCCAGGAGGAGAACCCGCCCGGTCGGGCAATCTCGGCGGCATGCCGGCCACGGACGACGAGATCCGCGAGAAGTACCTGGAGCGCGCGATCCGCGAGCTCAACCACTTCACGCGCGAGCTCCAGGGCTGCCACCACTGCCCGCGCGGGAACCTCATGCCCGTCCTGGGCTCAGGGCACCCGCAGGCCGACGTCTTCATGCTCAAGTACGCGCCCACGCCGGCCGAGATCGAGGAGGGCGTCGCCTTCTACGGGCGGTCCGGCACCGCGCTGATGAAGTCGCTCAAGCGCCTGGACATCGACCCGTTGGCCGTTTACGGGACGCTCTGCGTGAAGTGCCCGGTGGCCGACACCGCGCTGGCGGGGCCCGAGTGCGTCGCCCGCATCGTCGAGGAGCTGGCCATCGTGCAGCCCAAGGTCGTGGTGGTCATGGGGGCCGAGGCGCTCGAGGTGCTCAACGAGCTCGAGCTCCCCCTGGCCCACGAGGTCCACCCGGCGGTGGGTGAGCTCCAAAGGCTCACCCCCTCGATCGACTGCCTCTTCGTCCCGAACATCGACGACGCCCTCGACGAGGAGGCCGCCAAGCGCGCGTTCTGGACGGCCTTCCGCGCCCTGGGCGAGTGGTGGGCCGACCTGCCGCCGTACTAGATGGTCTAGAGCGTGAGCACGACCTTGCCGAGCTTCGAGCCCGCCTCGAAGCGCTCGTAGGCGGCGGCCGCCTCCGCGAGCGGGAAGGTGGCGGCCACGGGGACCGACAGCGCCCCGGAGACGAACCCGGGGAGCACCGCCTTCTCCACCAGCCGGGCGGCGACCGCCTTCTCCTCGAGCGGCCGCGCGCGCAGCGTCGAGCCGTGGATGCGGGCGCGCTTGCCCATCAGCGCGAGCAGGTTGATCTCCGTCTTGGCCCCGGCGCCGACGCCGATGATGCAGATCCGCCCGCCCGTGGCCAGGGCCTGGAGGTTCCCGGCCAGGTTCGGCGCCCCGACCAGCTCGAGGATGACGTCGAACGGGCCGGCGTCCGCGAAGCCCTCCGGGGCGATCGCGTTCGCCCCGAGGGCGGCGATCGCGTCGCGGTTGGTCTCGTCGCGCACCGTGGCGGTCACCCGCGCTCCGGCCATCGTCCCCAGCTGCACGGCGGCGCTGCCCACGCCGCCCGCCGCGCCGTGGACGAGCAGCCGCTCGCCTGCGGTCAGCCCGGCCTGGGTGAAGAC
>CALMNS010000470.1 GCA_937871635.1 uncultured Solirubrobacter sp. | reverse complement strand
CCTCCGCGGTGACCGGCTTCGACGCGGCCGGCCGGCGGACCGGCCCATGACGCCCGACCCGCCGCTCCTCCCCCTCCCCCCCCCCGTCCGACGACCGCAAAGGATGCGCATGTCCCGCTTCGAGACCATCTTCCCCGGCGTGGCCCGGCCGCTGATCGCCATGGCCCACGTGCCGGCCCTGCCCGGCACGCCGCTCTACGACGCCGCCGGGGGGCTGGACGGGGCCATCGAGCAGGTGCGCTCCGACGTCGCCATCCTCGCCGACGCCGGCTTCGACGCGGTGATGTTCTGCAACGAGAACGACCGCCCCTACGAGCTCGACGGCGGGCCGGAGAGCTCGGCGTTCATGACCCGGCTGGCGATCGAGTGCCGTCCGGACGGCATCCCGTTCGGGGTGGACTTCCTGTGGGACCCGAGGATCGCGCTGGCCGCCGCGGTGGCCAGCGGGGCGAGCTTCCTGCGGGAGGTGACCACGGGCGTCTGGGAGTCCGACATGGGGCTGTGGAACACGGACGCCGCGCGCACCCTGCGCGAGCGGCGCCGCCTCGACGCCGACGACCTCGCGATCTTCATGAACGTCACGCCGGAGTTCGCCTCCCCGGTCGGCCGGCGCACCCCGGCGCAGGTCGCGCGCTCGACCGCGGTGTCGAGCCTGCCCGACGCCATCCTCGTCTCCGGGCCGATGGCGGGCGCCGGGCCGGACCTCTCGCTGGTCTCCGACGTCCGCGACGCCGTCCCGGACGACATCCCCGTCCTGCTCAACACGGGGGCCCACGCCGACACGATCGCCGAGTTCCTCGCCGTCGCCGACGGCTGCATCGTCGGCAGCCACCTCAAGGTCGACGGGCACACGTGGAACCCGGTCGACCCCGAGCGCGCGCGCCGCTTCGTGGCGGCCGCCCGCTCCGCCTGAGCGCCCGCCGTGACGCGGCTGCTGCTCGGCATCGACCTGGGGACCACCGGCACCAAGGCGGTGCTCCTCGACCCGGAGGCGGGGATCGTGGGTGAGGCGGTGCGGCCGGCCGCGCTCGGCTCGGCCC
>CALMNS010000469.1 GCA_937871635.1 uncultured Solirubrobacter sp. | reverse complement strand
ACCCGGGCCCTGGCGGCCCAGCGGGACGACGAGCTCGGCGGTGCTCATGCCGCCTCCGCGAGCGGCGCCTTGCCGGGCGGCGCCACGACGTCGAGCACCCGGTCGAGGAGCTCCTCGGGCCGGACGCCGTCGGCCAGCGCGTCGTAGGAGAGGACGAGCCGGTGGCGCAGGACGTCCTTGGCGAGGTCGTGGACGTCGGCGGCGGTGACGTGCGTGCGCCCGCGCAGCAGCGCGAGCGCCTGGCCGGCCTGGATGAGCCCGATCGAGGCGCGCGGGCTGGCGCCGAACTCGATGTGCGGCGCGACGTCCTCGAGGCCGCGGGCACGCGGGTCGCGGGTCGCGTCGACGAGGTGGACCGCGTAGGTCGCCACGAGCCGGTCGACGTGGACCTCCCGCGCCGCCTGGCGGTAGCGCAGCAGGTCCTCGCCGCTGAGGACCTCCTTGGGCGCCACCGAGGCGCCCGCCTGCTTCTGCACGACGGCCACCTCGTCCTCGATCGCCGGGTAGCCGACGGTCAGCTTGAACAGGAAGCGGTCGACCTGCGCCTCGGGCAGCGAGTAGGTGCCCTCGGACTCGATCGGGTTCTGGGTGGCGAGCACCAGGAACGGGCTCGGGACGGGGTAGGTCGTCCCGCCGATCGTCACCTGGCGCTCCTGCATGACCTCGAGCAGGGCGGACTGGACCTTGGCCGGGGCGCGGTTGATCTCGTCGGCCAGCAGGAGGTTGGCGAAGACGGGACCGAGCTCGGTGCGGAACTCCCCGCGGTCGGGCTGCCAGATCCGCGTGCCGACGAGGTCGGCGGGGACGAGGTCGGGGGTGAACTGGACGCGGCTGAACGAGCCGCCGAGGACGTCGGCGAGCGTGCGGACGGTCAGCGTCTTGGCGAGGCCGGGCACGCCCTCGAGCAGCACGTGACCGCCGGCCAGCAGCGCGACGAGCACGCGTTCGAGCATCGCGTCCTGGCCGACGACGACGCGCTTGCACTCCCACAGCGCGGCCTGCAGCGCGCGGCGCGCCTCGTCGGGGACGCCGCGCTCCCCGGCGGGCTCGGGGGGCAGGAGGGGATGGATGGAGGGTCGCTCAAGGTCCATGCCGGCGACGCTACGGAGGCGGATGTCACGCCGACGTAAGCGCCGGAAGCCGGACGCCGGCGATCAGCCCGCCGCTCCGCGGCGCCTGGAGCGCGAGCCGCCCGCCGTGGGCCTCGACGACCGCGCGCACGATCGAGAGGCCGAGACCGGCCCCCGGCCCGCGCTCGCGCCGCAGC
>CALMNS010000468.1 GCA_937871635.1 uncultured Solirubrobacter sp. | reverse complement strand
GGCGGCGAGCGCCCGCGTCCGCTCGACCATGGCCGGGCTCAGGTCGCTCGCGACGACGTCGAAGCCGCGGCGAGCGAGGCCGACAGCGAGCGTCCCGGTGCCCGTCGCGCAGTCGAGCACCCGCGCGCCCTCCGGCAGGTCCGCCACCAGCGGGCCGAAGGCCGCCACGGCCCAGTCGGGAGCGAGCATGGACTCCGGAACGAGCCACTCGTAGACGGGAGCGAGCGTGTCGTAGGCGACGTCGATGCCTCCAGTACTACAGATCGAGCGCCCGTCGGCCGATGTGCGGGGCATGATCCCGCTACTGGCGCAGCGCTTCCGCCTCGTGACGCGCTCGGACTTCGACGGGCTCGTCTGCGCGGCTCTGCTCAAGCACCTCGACATCCTCGACGACGTCAAGTTCGTTCACCCCAAGGACGTCCAGGACGGGCTGGTGCCGCTGGCCAAGTGCGACATCACCACGAACCTCCCGTACCAGCCCGACGTCCACCTCGCCTTCGACCACCATGCCTCCGAGGCCGAGCGCGTCGGCGACCCGGCCGACAACCACGTCATCGACCCGGACGCGATGTCGGCCGCGCGCGTCGTGTACGACCACTTCGGCGGCGCCGAGGCGTTCCCGACCATCTCCGACGACCTGATGGCGGCCGTCGACAAGGCCGACTCGGCCCGGTTCTCGCTCGAGGAGGTCCGGCACCCGGACGGCTGGGAGCTCCTGAACTTCCTGATGGATCCGCGGACGGGCCTCGGCCGCTTCCGCGAGTTCCGGATCTCCAACTACCAGCTGATGATGCAGCTCATCGACGAGTGCACGGTCCTGACCGTGCAGGAGATCCTCGCGACCCCCGACGTCGCCGAGCGGGTGGAGCTCTACCGCGCCCACGCCGAGCGCGCCGAGGCGCAGCTCCGCCGCTGCGCGACGGTCCACGGCGACCTCGTGGTCCTCGACCTCCGCGACGAGGCGGTCATCCACCCGACCAACCGCTTCACGCTCTACGCGCTCTTCCCCGAGTGCACGATGTCGATCCACGTGCTCTGGGGCCTCAAGCAGCAGAACACGGTCTTCGCCACCGGCAAGTCGATCCTCCGCCGCACCTCGAGGACCGACGTCGGCTCGCTCATGCTCGCCTACGGCGGCGGCGGGCACGACGCGGCGGGCACCTGCCAGATCGCCAACGAGGACGCTGTGCGCGTGCTGGGCGAGCTGGTCGCCCGCATCGGCGCCGACGGCTGATGGTTGATTCCGAATGGGCCGCGTGGTCGGGGGCGGGCCTGACCGAGCTGGGCGGTGACCGGAAGTGAAGCCGATAGCGGGGTTATCGGCGAGCTTTCGGGTGCCGACTAGGCGAAGCCGGCGGCGAGCCGCAGGCGAGACAGGTCGATGTGTCAGGCACGCCATCCGGCCATGCGGGAATTCGGAATCAATCATCTAGCGTCGGGCGGGTGACCCCGCCCGACCCCGACGACCACCTCCGCGCCGCCGACCCGGTCATGGCGCGCCTGATCGACGCCTTCGGCGGCCCGTTGCCGCTCGAGCCCGACGCCCGTGGCCGCCCGCCCGAGCTCTACGGCGCGCTCGTGCGCTCCATCGCCGGCCAGCAGCTCTCGGTCAAGGCCGCCGCGGCGATCTACGGCCGGCTCGAGGCCCGCTTCGGCGGCCGCACGCCCACGCCCCGCGAGATCCTCGACGACGACCCGGAGGCGCTGCGCGCGGCGGCCGGGTTCTCGCGCGCCAAGGTCGCCTCGCTGCGCTCGCTGGCCGAGCACGTCGAGGACGGCCGGCTGGAGCTCGGCCAGATCTCGGTCCTCTCCGACGAGGCGGTCATCGAGGCGCTCGTGGCGGTGAAGGGCATCGGCGTGTGGACCGCCCACATGTTCCTCATGTTCACCCTGCGGCGACCCGACGTCCTGCCGGTCGGCGACCTCGGCGTGCGCAACGCCGCCCGCGACGCCTACGGGCTCCCGGCCCCGCCCGCGGCCGCGGAGCTCGAGGCCCTGGCCGAGCCGTGGCGGCCGCACCGGACCCGGGCCTCGCTCTACCTCTGGCGCTCGCTCGAGAACGAGCCGCTGGCCTGACGACCCGGGAAGGGGCGATTACAGTCCCCCGGGTGCCGGAGCCCCTGCGCACCGCGCTCGCCGCGGCCACCGTCCTCGCCGTCGGGCTCCTCGCGGCGCCCGACGCCTCCGCGCACTCGCTCGTCCGCCCCGCCTCCGGCCTGATCAACTACATCTCGGCCGACGCGACGTCCCTCAACACGCTGACCATCGGGCTCGACCGCTCGGGCCGCATCGCCTTCCGCGACCGGACGGTCGACGGCGGCGTCGACTGGGGCGACTGCGAGCCGGGCGAGGTCGATCGCGCCGGCTTCGTGGTCGAGGCGTTGTGCCCGCGGGCCGGCGTTCAGCGGGTGCGCGGCGACCTCGGCGAGCGCGAGGACCGGGTGACGG
>CALMNS010000467.1 GCA_937871635.1 uncultured Solirubrobacter sp. | reverse complement strand
GATGCCGGCCCGGATCGTCGAGCAGGTCGCCGGGACCGCCGAGCGCGGCCACCATCCGGGCGAAGCGCTCGGCCGCGTCGCCCGACTGCAGCGCGCCGTCGCCCCGGTCACGGGCGTCGGCGACGTCCGGGTCGAGCCCGCCGAGGACGAGCAGCTCGGCGGCCAGCTCGAGGGTCACGTCGACCAGGCGGGGGATCGGGCCGGCGCCGGTGAGGACCTCGATCGCCTCGCGCACCTCGAGCGCGTTGCCCGCGGTGCGCCCGAGCGGGCGGTCCATGTCGGTCAGCAGCGCCGCGCACGGCAGGCCGGCGTCCTGGGCGACCTCGGTGATCGCGGTGGCCAGGTCGCGCGCCTGCTCGCGCCCCGGCAGGAAGGCGCCCGAGCCGACCTTGACGTCCATGACGAGCGCGTCGAGGCCGGCGGCGAGCTTCTTGGAGAGGATCGAGGCGACGATCAGCGGGACGGACTCGACCGTCGCGGTGGCGTCGCGCAGGGCGTAGAGCCGGCGGTCGGCGGGCGCGAGGTCGGCGGTCTGGCCGACGATGGCGCAGCCCGCCTCAGCCACGGCGGACCGGAGCCGCTCGAGCGACGGGGTCGAGTTGTAGCCCGGGATCGCGTCGAGCTTGTCGAGCGTCCCGCCCGTGTGCCCGAGGCCGCGGCCGGAGATCATCGGCACCCGGCCGCCGCAGGCCGCCACGATCGGGGCGAGGATGAGCGAGACCTTGTCCCCCACCCCGCCGGTCGAGTGCTTGTCGAGCACGGGCCCGCCGTCGCCCGGCCAGGTCAGCACGGTGCCCGAGCGCGTCATCGCCCGGGTCAGCGCCACCCGCTCGGGCGGCGAGAGGTCGCGCAGGAAGACGGCCATCGCCCAGGCGGCGACCTGCGCGTCGGAGAGCGATCCGTCCGTGATGCCGGCGACGAGCTGCTCGATCTCCTCGTCGGCGAGGACCTCGCCGTCGCGGGTGCGACGGATGAGCTCCTGGGCGATCACGCCGCGTCGGCCAGCAGGGCGTCGAGGAGGCTCGAGGCGCCGATCCGGAACGTCTCCGGGCGCGCCCAGCCCGCGCCGAGCAGCTCGTCGGCCAGCCCCAGGTACGCGGCGGCGTCGGCGGCGGCCCGCACGCCGCCCGACGCCTTGAAGCCGCCCGTGCCGTGCTCGCGGATCGCCTCGAGCATCGCCCGGGCGGCCGGGAGGCTCGCTCCGGGCGCCCGCTTGCCCGTCGAGGTCTTCACGAAGTCGGCCCCCACGCCGAGGCAGGCCGCCGCGGCGGCCTGGACGATGACCGCCTCGCCGAGCGCCCCGCTCTCGAGGATCACCTTGAGGACCGGGGCCTGCGCGCGGGCGGCCTCCACCACCGCCAGGGCGCCGCCG
>CALMNS010000466.1 GCA_937871635.1 uncultured Solirubrobacter sp. | reverse complement strand
GGCCAGGCCCCGCTCGGCGCTGACGAGCCGCTCGCGGACGCGGTCGCGCAGCTCCGCCGTCGCCGCGCGCGTGAAGGTGACGACGAGGAGCCGATCGAGCGGCACCCCGCCGGCGACGTAGCGCGCGGCGAGGCCGGCGATCGTGAAGGTCTTGCCCGTCCCGGCGCTCGCCTCGAGGACGGTGGCGCCCGTCGGCAGCGGGCCGCAGACGTCGAACGGCTCGATGCCGGTGGTGGCGCTCACCGGCCGGCGCCCTGCTCCCGGGCCAGCAGCGGCGTCCACAGCCGCAGCGCCCAGCGGCCGACGCGCGACGGCTCGTCCGGATCCCAGCCCGGTCCCTGCTCGTCGGCGCGCGCCGGCGTCTCGAGCAGCGAGGCGATGGTTCGCTGCCCGTCGAGCACCAGGAGGTGCTCGGGCTCTGAGTCCTCCTTGTCGTAGCGGAACTCCGACTCCCAGGCCTTCCGGGCCGAGCCGCTCCCGTCGCGCCCCGCCGCCGCCTCGACCGCGTACGCCGCCGACGTCTTGGCGTAGAGGGGCGCGGGCTCGCGCATCCCGCGGTCGAAGAGGTCGAGGAGCACGGCGAGCTGCTCGAGGGCGACCGCGCGCCGGCTCGAGGCGTCCGCCCCGAGCGGCGGGATCCGGATCACCGCGACGGACGCTCCGCGGGCGGCGCGGCCGATCGTCACCGCCTCGGAGGGGCGCTCGGGATGGGCGGCGGTCAGCGCGAGGAGCCGCACCCAGGCGACGAGCCGGTGCTTGGGACCGACGCGCGCGTACATGACCGTCCGCAGGACGTCGCCGACCACGCCGGGCACCGTCCCGCTGATCCCGCGCCCGTCCGGGAGCGCGACCCGGATGTCGACGGAGCTGGGCGCCTGATCGCCGACCGTCCCCAGCGCCGCGCCGACGATGCCCTCGACCGTCGGGCGCACCGCCTCGATGACCCGCCAGCCCAGCAGGCCGGGCGGCAGGGCGCCGCGGGCGATCTCCGCCTGGTAGGCGGTCCGGAAGTCGGCCCCGTCGAGACCGGCGGCGACCAGCCGGTCGCCGACGCCCCAGGTCTCGAGCTGGTCGAGCTCGACGGGAAGCGCGTCGGCGAGCTCGTCGGAGAAGTCGCGAGCGTCGATGCCGAGGCGCCGGCGCAGGAACGCCCGGACGGGGTGGGAGACGAAGGCGACCAGGTCCTCGACCCCCACCAGCGGCGCCGGATCGGCGGGCAGCGGGGCGGCGAGGAAAGGCTCGGGCGCCGCCCGCGGACCGGCCAGCGCCCGGGCGCCCTCGAGGGC
>CALMNS010000465.1 GCA_937871635.1 uncultured Solirubrobacter sp. | reverse complement strand
ATCCCGGAGCGCGCCCCGACGGGGCCGAGCGCGTCTGAGCGCGTCGCCTGGGCGGTCGACCGCGAGCGGGACGCAGCTTGCGTGTGAGCGCGTCACGCGCAAGGTGAGGCGCTCCCGCCCGTTCTATGAGTACGTCGACATCCCAGACGGGGTCGATGTCTGAATTGCCGGTCGGGAGGGGGCGGCGCCGCGTGCGCCGCCCCTCTCCGCCCTGGCTAGCGCCCCGCCGCGCGGCGGTAGCGCGCCACGGCGAGCGGCGCGAAGATCCCCATGATCACCAGCGACCAGACGACCGTGCCCCACACGGCGTCGCCGGCCGGCGCGCCGAGCCAGAGCGCCCGCATGGCGTCGACGGCGATGGTGAACGGGTTGATCTCCGCGAACCACTCGAGCGCGGCGGGCATCGACTCGACGGGCACGAAGGCGCTCGAGATGAACGTCAGCGGAAAGACCGCCAGGAACCCGAGCGAGTTGGCGCTCTCCGGCGAGGAGACGAGCAGCCCGAGCAGCGCGAAGACCCACGAGAACGCGTAGCCGAACAGCAGCATCAGCGCCACCCCGGCGAGGATCTCGCCGATGCCGGTCTGGAACGAGAAGCCGATGATGATCCCGGTGCCGACCAGGATGACCAGCGAGAGGAGGTTCGTGAAGACGTCGGCGATGGTCCGTCCGGCGAGGACGGCCGGACGGGCCATCGGCAGCGAGCGGAACCGGTCGATGAGGCCCTTGGAGAGGTCCTCGTTGAGGCCGAGCGCCGTCACGAACCCGCCGAAGGCGATGTTCTGGACGATGATCCCCGGGATCAGGAAGTCCGCGTAGTCGCCGCCGAAGCCGGGCGGGAGCTGGATCGCGCCGCCGAACACGTAGACGAAGAGCAGCACGAACATCACGGGCTGGACCGTGAAGGCGAGCAGCAGGTCGGGCGCGCGGGTGAGGCGGATGAGGTTGCGCTCCGCCACGACCGCCGTATCGGTCACCAGGGCCATCAGGCTGCCTCCTCCGTCGTCGCATCGGTCGTCTCTTCGGCCACGCGGCCGGTCAGGGTCAGGAACACGTCGTCGAGGGTCGGCCGGCGCAGCCCGAGGTCGTCGACGTCGATCCCCGCCTCGTCGAGCCGGCGGACCGCCTCGACGATGACACCCGAGCGCCCGCTGGGGACCGCGAGGGTCACCGTCCCGGACTCGACCGCCGGCTCCTCGCCGCCCGATATGGGGGCGAGCGCGCGGGCGGCGCGATCGGCGCCGTCGCCGGCGGTCCGGACCTCGAGCCGCTCGCCGCCGACCCGGGCCTTGAGCTCGTCCGACGTGCCCTCGGCGATCACCCGGCCGCGGTCGATGACCGCGATGGAGTCGGCGAGCCGGTCGGCCTCGTCGAGGTACTGGGTGGTGAGCAGCACCGTCGTCCCCTCGGCCACGAGCGCCTCGATGGTGCCCCAGAGCGCGAGCCGGGAGCGCGGGTCGAGGCCCGTGGTCGGCTCGTCGAGGAAGATGACCGGCGGCTTGGCGACCAGCGCGGCGGCCAGGTCGAGCCGCCGGCGCATGCCGCCGGAGTAGGTCTTCGCGGGCCGACCGGCCGCCTCGTCGAGAGAGAAGGACGCGAGCAGCTCGGTTCCGCGCGCCTTCGCGGCGCGGCGCGGCATCCCGTAGAGCCGGCCGACCATCACGAGGTTCTCGAGGCCGGTGAGGTTCTCGTCGACCGCGGCGTACTGCCCGGCCAGGCCGATGCGCGAGCGCAGCTCGGCCGCGTCGCGCACGACGTCCAGGCCGTGGATGCGGGCCTCGCCGGCGTCCGGCTTGAGCAGGGTGGTGAGCACGCGCACGGCGGTCGTCTTCCCCGCCCCGTTGGGGCCGAGCAGCCCCAGCACGGTCCCCGGCGCCACCTCGAGGTCGACCCCGTCGAGCGCGATGACGTCGCCGAAGGACTTGCGCAGTCCGGTCGCCTGGATCGCCGGGCGTGCGTCGGTCTGCGCGGTGGCCGGGGGAGGGACGGCGCTGAGAGAAGGCAAGCGATGCTCCTTTGGTGGAATGGGCTTGAGGGCGTAGACCGGCGGTTCGAGCGGAACTCATCGGCCGATTCGGCACCTTCCCACGCCTTCAGGTCAGTTCCTGACCGCAATGCGTGAGATCGTTCCTCAGGACGATGACCGACACCCCGAGTCGACTCCTCAAGCTCCTCGCCCTGCTCCAGACCCGGCGCGACTGGGGCGGGCACGAGCTCGCCGACCGCCTCGAGGTCTCGCCGCGAACGATCCGCCGCGACATCGATCGGCTGCGCGAGCTGGGCTATCCGGTCGACTCGCTCACCGGCCCGGCCGGCGGCTACCGGTTGCAGGCGGGCACCGCGATGCCGCCCCTCCTGCTCGACGACGAGGAGGCGGTCGCGATCGCCGTCGGGCTGCGCACGGCGGCGGGGGCGTCGATCACGGGGATCGAGGAGACGTCGGTGCGGGCGCTCGTCAAGCTCGAGCAGGTGCTCCCGTCGCACCTGCGCCGGCGCGTCAACGCCCTGCAGACCGCGACCGCCACCCTGGCCGCCACCGGCCCGACCGTCGATCCGGAGCTGCTGACCGTCATCGCGGGCTGCTGCCGCGACCACGAGCGGCTGCGCTTCACCTACGTCGCGCGCGATGGTGCGGAGACCAACCGGGAGGTCGAGCCGCACTCGCTGGTCAACCTCGGCCGCCGCTGGTACCTCGTCGCCTGGGACTGCGGTCGCTCGGCCTGGAGGACGTTCCGCCTCGACCGGATCGAGCGCCCACGGGAGGGCGGGGTCCGCTTCGACGGCGCGGCGCGCAGGCTGCCCGGCGGGGACGATCCCGCGGCCTTCGTGGCCAAGAACCTCCGGGGCGCGCGCCAGCGCCACGAGGCCCGGGTCACCCTGCACGCCCCGGCCGCGGAGCTGCGCGAGCGCCACGCGTGGCTGGGCGGCGCGCTCGAGCCGATCGACGACGTGTCGTGCGAGTACCGCACGAGCGACGACTCGCTCGACTGGCTCGCCATGCGCATCGGGATGCTCGGAGCCGACTTCGAGGTGCACGAGCCGCCCGAGCTCGTCGCCCGGTTCGCGGAGCTGGGCGACCGCTTTGCCCGCGCCTCGGCGGGGACCTCCGTATCCTCCGGTGGGTGAGCGAGGAAGTCGAGCCCAAGCCGACCGAGGCGGGCGACCAGCCCGAGCGTCCGGAAGCGCCGACGATCGGCGCCGACGAGATCCGCGAGGCCTCCCCCGAGGTCGCCCCGGCCGAGCCGACGCCCGACGGCGAACCGGACGGATCCGAGCCCGCCGGCGCGGCCGCACCGGCCGCGGAGCCCGAGGCGGCCCCGG
>CALMNS010000464.1 GCA_937871635.1 uncultured Solirubrobacter sp. | reverse complement strand
GTTCCACGCCGCGCGGACCGGGATCCCGGCGGGCCTGGCGGCGTCCTTCATGGACCCGGCCGTCCTCGCAGGCGCCGGCACGACGCCCGCCGCGGTAGCGGTCTTCGTCGGCACAAGCGCCGGCGCGAGCAGCTTCCCCGCCGTGCACGGCGTCTCCGCGAGCACGCCGTGGGGCTACCTGGCGCTGCAGATCGGCGGCCCCGAGGCCTACGAGATCGTCCGCGGCGACGACGAGACGCTCAGCGCCCCCGGCAGCGACCAGCTCAAGCGCGTGTTCGACAGCAGGCCCGTCCTCATCCTCATCGACGAGATCGCGCGATACCTGGCGGCGGCGAGCGCCCGCAAGGTCGCGGACAGCACCCTCGCCAAGCAGACCCTCTCATTCCTTATGGCCCTGCTGGAGGCGGCGGACAGCAGCGAACGCGTCGTCGTCGTGATCACGACCGCCGGCGAGACAGACGCGTTCGCCGGCGATACGGAGGACGTCACCTCGACGCTCAGGGAGGTCGCGAGCCTGCTCGCCCGCAAGGAGCTGGTCCTGCGGCCCAGCGGCGAGGCCGACCTCCCCAAGATCCTCGCCCGCCGGCTGTTCGAGACGGACCTGGCGCACCTGCCCGAGAAGAAGGCCGTCGCCCTGCGGTACGCCAAGGCGGCGGAGGCGGCCCACGCCGCCGGCCTTGACCTCCCGCCCGAGACGGTCAGCGGGAACTACGCCAAAGACATCGAGGCGAGCTACCCGTTCCACCCCGACCTCGTCCGGGTCCTCGACAAGCGGCTGTCCACAATCCCGAACTTCCAACGGACACGCGGCGCCCTCAGGCTGTTGGCTCGGGCCGTGCGAAAGACCTGGGACGATGGCGTCGACCTCGATCTCATGCACCTGCACCACCTCGACCTGTCCGACAGGGCCCTCGCCGAGGACCTGTCGAGCCGGATCGACCGTCCGAAGTACGAGCCCGTCATCCGCGCGGACATCGCGCAGCAGGCGGGGGGGGCGCCGAGCCACGCCGACGAGGTCGACGCGCGGATGGGCACGCCGTACGCCCGGCGCCTCGCCACCGCGGCGTATCTGTTCAGCCTGACCCGCGACGTCCCCGGCGTGTCCGCGAGCGACCTGTATGGCGCGGTCCTGAGCCCCGGCGACGACGCGAACCTCATCGTCAAGGCCCTCGACGGCCTGGAGAGCAGCTGCTGGTATCTGCACGCCGACGTCCGCGGGTACCGCTTCTCGACCGAGGCGAGCCTAGTCCGGCTCGTCCAGGAGGCCGAGGAGAAGATCCCCGGCAGCAAGGTTCGCGAACGGGCTACGAAAATCCTCAGCGAGCAGTTCAAGGACTCCGCCCTCAAGGTCCGCCGGGCCTGGGAGGACGCCAAGGTCCCCGACAACAGCGAGGACGCCTACCTTGTGGCCTACCACTGGGACGACTTCGGCGACGCACTCGGCGTCGACCCCGCAGGCCCTATGGCGGCCAAGATCGTCGAGGCGTACGAGAAGTCCCCGAGCGGCGGCGTGCGCGAGTACCGCAACCGGGTGATCTTCCTCGCCCCGACCAGCGACGGCCACGAACCGATGCTCAAGGCGGTCCGGCGGCTCCTCGCCCTGGAGCAGCTCCGCTCGACCCCCGAGCTCCTCGCCACGCTCGGCGAGGACAAGCGCGCCGATGTCGGCAAGCAGGCGTCCGAGGCGACCGGCCTCGCCCGCGTCGCCGTGTGCAACCACGTCAACGTCCTCTACGTCCCGAGCGCCGGCGGGCTGGAGACCGTCGTCCTCGGGACGGTCACGTCGGCGAGCCTGGTCCCCAACCAGACCGACGCCATCCTCGAACGGCTGGAGTCGATGGAGAAGACGCTCGTCGCCGGCAGCAAGCCTCTCGACCCTGCGTACGTGCGGAGCAAGCTCGGCGCGCAGTTCGAGTCGCCCCAGCCGACGATGGAGGTAGTCCGTGCGTTTGCCCGCCGGCCAGACCTCAAGCTCGTCCTCGACCGCCAGCAGCTCGTCAATCTGCTCGGCGCCGGGGTGCGCAACGGGGTCTGGGAGTACCAGGCCCCGGGCGGCGG
>CALMNS010000463.1 GCA_937871635.1 uncultured Solirubrobacter sp. | reverse complement strand
CGTACACGCCGTGTGGGCTACGGAGCGAGCGGCGCGCGACGAGCCCGAGGCGGCGGCCGGGGCGGGGCGGCGCTCGGGCGAGGAGCTCGAGGCGCTGTGCGGCTCACCCGAGCATCAGGGGATCTGCGCCGAGGTCGATCCCTACCCCTACGCCGGGGCGGCCGAGCTCCTGGCCGGCCCGGACCCGCTCCTCGTCGCGCTCGACGAGGTCACCGACCCGCAGAACCTCGGCGCGATCTGCCGCTCGGCGGAGTGCGCCGGCGCTTCGGGGGTGATCCTCCCTGAGCGGCGCTCGGCGGAGGTCACTCCCGCGGTCTGCAAGGCGTCGGCGGGGGCGGTCGAGCACCTGCCCGTCGCCCGGGTGCGCAACCTCGCCGACTTCCTCGCCGAGGCCAAGGAAGCCGGCTGCTGGACCTACGGCGCAGCGGCCGGCGGGGCCGTCCCCTACACGGCGCCCGACTACGCCGGCGGGGTCGTCCTGGTGCTCGGGGCGGAGGGCCGGGGCCTGCGTCCCCGCGTCGCTGCGAGCTGCGACGCGCTCCTCTCGCTGCCGCTCCGCGGACGCATCGAATCGCTCAACGTGAGCGCCACCGCGGCGGTGCTCCTGTACGCGATCTTGCAGCAGCGCCTTGACTTGCACACATAACTGTGGAAGGTTTCGGTCGACTCAGGTTGAGCTTGAGGGTGAGAACCGCCCAAGAGTGACATAGATATCGGCGCCAGGGGAGGAGTGCGCCACGACCCTTCGCAGGCGGATTCGCCTGGAAAGGACCACCCCGTGGCTCCCATCTCCCACAAGTCTCAAGCTCAGCTTCAGCTCGACGACTCCTATCTCCTGGCCCTCGCGAAACAGGGGAGCCCGGATGCGTACGACCAGCTCGTCCGGCGCTACTACTCCTTCGTCCGGCTCAAGGCGTCGTCCTACTTCCTGATCGGCGGCGACTCGGACGACCTCATCCAGGAGGGGCTCGTCGGGCTCTACAAGGCGATCCGCGACTTCCGCTCGGACCGCGAGTCGTCGTTCCGGAACTTCGCCGAGCTCTGCATCACCCGCCAGATCATCACCGCGGTGAAGACGGCCACCCGCAACAAGCACACCCCCCTCAACGGCTATGTGTCCTTCTCCTCCTCGCCCGCCGGCGCGGGGGACGGGGAGACCACCCTGGACGAGGTCCTGGCCGGCGCCCCGGCGCACGACCCGGTCAACCAGGTCATCTCCTCCGAGGAGCTGCGCTCGCTCGTCGCCCACATGACGAGCGCCCTCTCCGACCTCGAGTCGCGGGTCCTGTCCCTCTACCTGGACGGCCACTCCTACACGGCGGTGGGCGACATGCTCGAGTGCGACTGCAAGACGGTCGACAACGCGCTCCAGCGGGTCAAGCGCAAGGTGGGCACCCACCTGCGCGCCCGCGCCGTCCTGCTGTAATCGACCGGCTGTGTCGACCGTCCTGATCGTCCTGATCGTCGTCGTCGTGCTCGTCGTCGCGCTCGCGGTGGGCGGCGCGATCGCCCAGCGCCGCCGGATGGAGCGCAACACGGCCGTCTTCGAGCGCGAGCTCGAGAGCGTCAACGAGGACCTCGCGGCCGCGCGGGCCGAGGATCGCGGCTGGGAGCGGGCCACCCTCGAGCAGGCGGCCGCCGAGGCCTACGCCGCCGAGCGGCCGGGCACCCCGGCGCCCGAGCTCACGCTCGTGCGGATCGTCGACCGGCCCGGCACGGACGAGGACAAGGCCGTCTTCCGCACGGGAGCCGGCGAGGAGCTCACCCTCGGGCGCCGCGACGGCGTCTGGGCGCTCGAGAGCCTGCGCTAGCTGACCCGCCGGCGCGCGGCCGCCGCTAGGCGACGGAGAGGACCTTCAGCCGGCGCTCGCCGCGCGGCAAGGGCGCGACGGCGACGTCGCCGGGCCGGCACCCGAGCAGCGCGACGCCGACGGGCGACTCGACCGACAGCCGGCCCTCGGCGGTCGAGGCCTCGTGGGAGGAGACCAGCGTGTGGGTCCGCCGCCGGCCGCTCTCGGCGTCCTCGACCTCGACCGTGGAGCCGAGCCCGACGACGTCCCCTTCGGCCTTCTCGACCACCTCGGCGTGGTGGATGCGCTCGCGCAGGACGGCGATCTTCGTCTCGAGGTGGGCCTGGGCCTCCTTGGCCGCGTGGTACTCGCCGTTCTCGGAGAGGTCGCCCCACTCCCGGGCCGTCCGGATCTGGGCCGCGATCGACCGCCGGCCCTCCCCCTCGAGCGCCGCCAGGTCGGCGTTCATGGCCGCGAGGCCGGCCTCCGTGACGAGCACGCGCTCCACTAGGCGGTGATTCGCGGCCGGCGGTGGTCGGCGGCGCGCACGATCTCGAGGACCTCCTCGGGGTCGTCGACCACCTGGATGCGCTCGACGTCCACCTCCGCGATCTTGCCACCCTCGAGCATCGGGCCGGCGAGCCAGTCGACCAGGCCGCCCCAGAAGTCCGAGCCCACCAGCACCACCGGGAAGTGGCGGATCTTCTCGGTCTGGCGCAGCGTGAGCGCCTCGAAGAGCTCGTCCAGCGTCCCGAAGCCGCCCGGGTAGACGACGAAGGCGCTGGCGTAGCGGACGAACATGACCTTGCGGGTGAAGAAGTAGTGGAACTCGAGCCCGGTGCGCACCCACTCGTTCATGCCCTGCTCCATCGGGAGCTCGATGCCCAGGCCGATCGACTCGGCGCCGGCGTCGATCGCGCCCCGGTTGCCGGCCTCCATGATCCCCGGTCCGCCGCCGGTGATGATCGCGAAGCCGTCCGCGCCCAGCCGCGCGGCGAGCGCCCGGGCCGCGGCGTACTCCGGGGAGTCGCGCGGCGTCCGCGCCGAGCCGAAGATCGACACCGCCTTGCCGAGCGGCGCGAGCGTCCGGAAGCCGAGGCGGAGCTCCTCGGAGATCCGCTCGATCCGCGTCTCGTCGTCGAGGCGGGAGAGGATCGCGGAGCTGCCGGCCTCGAGGAGCTCCTCGTCGGCGGAGGTCGGTTCGCGGGGTTCCATGAGGACGGAGAGGGTAGGGGCCCGGGCGATCGCGCCGGAGGTGCGCGCCTCGGCGGCGACGGCGCGAGAGCCCCGCTCCGTCTCCTCCGGCGTCCTCGAGGAGGATCAGCGCCTCGCGCTCGACGGCGTCGGTGAAGGGGACCTGGGCGGTGATCGGGTAGCGCTGCCACGTGGCGATTGAGCTCGGGGCGGATCGCCGCCCGCCGAGGACCGCGAGCACCGCCGGCAGCTCGTCGAGGATGGCGTACGAGCCGGGCGCGGTCGGCGCCGGTCGGCACGGTGTCATGCGCGGATCGCGGCCGGCTCGGGGCGCGACGGGGCATGCGGCGCCAAGGTGGGCCTGATCGACCGCCCGGACGGGCAGCCCTAGCCGGCGATGGCCCTTCCCGATCCCCGTGCCGACACCACCGTGGTGGTCACGGGCGCCTCGTCCGGCATCGGCGAGGCGCTGGCCCGCGAGCTGGCCCGCCGTGGCCACGGGCTGACCCTCGTCGCCCGCCGGCGCGACGTCCTGCGGTCGCTGGCCGGGGGGATCGCCGCCGACCATCGCGTCCGGGTCGACGTCGAGGTCGCCGATCTGGCCAAGCCGCGCTCCCGGACCGCCGCCGTGCGCGCCATCCAGGCGGGGGACCGCACCGTGGTCGGCCTCTGCAACAACGCGGGCGTGGGCCGCTTCGGCGCCTTCTGGGAGGAGGAGCCCGAGCAGCTCAACGCGCTCGTCGCCCTCAACGTCAACGCGCTGCACGAGCTCACGCTCGCCTTCCTGCCGGAGATGGTCGGGCGCGAGGAGGGCGCGATCCTCAACGTCGCTTCGATCCTCGGGCACGGGCCCGTGCCCAACAACGCGTCCTACTCGGCTTCCAAGGCCTTCGTCATCACCCTGAGCGAGGCGATCCACGCCGAGCTGGCCGGCACGGGCGTCTCCTGCACGGCGTTCTCCCCGGGGCCGGTGCACACCGACGCGATCGCCGCCTCGGGGGTCGAGGACGTGGCGCCCTTCACCCCGAGCGCGCTGTTCGCCGACGCCGGGGACGTCGCCCGGGCGGGTGTTGACGCCATGGAGGGCGGCCGGCGCAGCTCCATCCCCGGGGTGGTCAACCAGCTCTTCGCGGCGGGCAGCCGCTACCTGCCGCGGACGGTCACCCTCCCGCTGCAGGTCGCGGCGTCGCGCCTGCCGTTCTGAGCGCCGCCGACCGCCGCCGGCGCGCCCGCTCGTCAGCCCGGCTGGATGTCGACGACGTCGACCACGAAGATCAGCGTCTCGTTCGGCGCGATGGCGCCGTCGGGCGTGCCCTCCGCGCCGTAGCCCTTCTCGGGCGGGATGGTCAGCTGCCGACGGCCGCCGACCCGCATGCCGGGGATGCCCTCGTCCCAGCCCGGGATGACCTCGCCGGCGCCGAGCCGGAAGGGGAAGGGCTGGCCGCTGTCCCATGAGGCGTCGAACTGCTCGCCGGTGGAGTAGGAGACGCCGACGTACTGCACCGTGACCTGGTCGCCCGACTTGGCGGCGCGCCCCTTGCCGGGCACGATGTCGTCCTTGGCCAGCCGGGCGGGAGGCTCGCCGTCCGGCTTGGCGATCGTCGGCTTGACCGTGAGATCCCGGTTGTCGCTCGCCGGTGCCGGCGTCTCGGTCGGCGCCGGCGTGGCGGCCGACTCGCCGCCGCTCTCCTCGTCGGAGCCGCAGGCGGCGAGGGTCAGGGTGAGGAGGGCGAGGACGAGCGGGAGCAGGCGTCGGGTCACGGGCGGCCAGGCTAGATGATCCTTGTGCTCGGTCGGCGTCGGCCCTGCGCCTGCTGGCGCACCGAGCTCGACGAAAACGCCGATACCGCGTCTCTCGGCCGGGACGGCATCACGGACCGCGACTTGGCCAGTCTCGGAGACGTCGTGGACCGCGCCGTCGTCGTCCGGCTGCTGCAGGCGATCGGCGCGACCTCCTGAACCGCTCAACGTGATGCCTGGAGCCGTCGGGCGCACGCGCGCGAGCAGACCGGTGCGCGCGTCGGGCCCGCAGTCGCTCGTCACCGCCTGGACCGCGACTCCGGCGATGGTCGCTCGCTCCCCGCGTCGCGGCGCCTCCTCGGCGCCGACCCGGATCCGGCCAGCTGCTCCTCGTCGCAGCATCGCGACCCGCGTGAGGTCGGGCTCGAAGATCCCGATGTCCAACGTCCGGTTGATCAGGCCGGCCTTGTTGGCCATCGTCGTCTGGATGACCCCGAGGCGCTCGGCGAGCTGCTTGGCCGTCAGGTGTCGGGTCTGGGTGTGGCCATGACGGCGTCTCGCGGTCCGGTCCGGACGGTTCCCCACGATCTCTATCGCGACGAGGCCGTACCACCCCGGAGAGGAAAACGGAGAGACGTCCCTGGTACTTCGGCTCATCCCAAGAGGGCCCGTTTCCAGCCACTTTGGAGCGCACCCGAGAATCGAACCTCTGACCCTCGGTTCCGTAGCTCTCGATCGCGCGTCTCCCTTCGGGTCGGTCGGCCGGAGTCCGTTCAGTCCCTGAGCACGAGACGCAGATAGCCGTCGGCGATCTCGTCGGCGCTTAGCCGACCTGATGGTCGAAACCATGGTGCGGTGTGGTTGACCATTCCAAGAGCGCTCGGAGCGTGAGGTCCGTATCACCCTCACGCAGTACGCCTTTGGCAGCGACGGCCTCCAGAACAGCGGCTAGCAGCCGCTCGGACTCACGGCGCTGAGCGCGCACCTGCCGCCATTGCGCGCCCCGCTCCGGCACATGTCGCTCTTGCTGGAAGACCGCCATGTGATCGCGGCGGTGATCGACGTGCGCGACCCGGACGTGAACGAGTTCGTCCAAGTCACCGTCACGGCCCCGCACGCGCTGCTCGGTGTCCCGCCGTCCGTTTGCCGCTGCGGGACGACATCGACGCGTTGCTGCACGTCGACACCGACGCCGCGCACGTCTTCGAGCCGGCCACCCCGGCACGCGCTTGGCAGCAGCGTCCATCTGCCCGCGGCGACGGAGCGCCCTGTCCGGCCATCATCATCGGCACGCCCTACGTGACATCGAGAAGCTGATCAAGCCGACCGGGGCCACGTGGAGCGACATGCTCGATCACGACACCTGGAGGGCTCTGGCTCCGGCTGCGTCTGGATGCGACTCCTCGGCGTGCTGACGGGTCCCGACGTGCTGAGCTTTCACTCAGCGTCGCTTCGGGCGCCCCTCCACCGTGCTGGGCTGGTCGTCGCTTTCCCTCCCGGCCAGATCGCCGACCAAGCCGACCCGCCCGTCGCCCACCACACCGTTCATCTCGGAGCGGACGCGACGCGCCTCGTGCTGCCCACCCCCAGGGAGTCTCATGAGGCGGTTCCCGGACAGCCCCGCGCCCGGGCGCGCCGCGTGGGCGCGCCGCGGCGCCGGCGACGGTGCAATCGGACCACGTCGTGACCCGCGTTTGTCGAGTCCTCCAAACCCTTCGACGCGGGCGCAGTCGAGAATCACCCGTCTCGTCCAGTAGCACCAGAGAGGAGAAGTGGATGCCCGCACCACGGAGTTGGCGAGCGCTGCTCGTCGGCGTCGCCGTCACCGGGGCCAGCGCTGTGGGAGCCCCAGCTCCGGCGAACGCCGCAGCGCCGCCGGCACCGAGCTGGCAGGACTGCACACCGCAAGAGCAGGCCGGCTTTCAGTGTGCGAGATGGAAGGTGCCGCTGGACTACGACCGGCCCAACGGGCAGCAGATCGAGCTCTCCCTCATCCGCAAGCTGGCGGCGGACCCGTCGCGCCGGCGGGGCTCGGTGTTCTGGAACGCGGGCGGGCCCGGCGGCGCCGCGACCGCGGTGCTGCCGCTCCTCTACAAGGGCTTCTCACCGCAGGTCAAGGCGCGCTTCGACGTCGTGAGCTTCGATCCGCGCGGCGTCCGGGAGAGCACACAGCTGCAGTGCTTCGCATCGGCCGAGGAGGAGGCCAAGTTGTTCGCGCCCTTCGGCCCGAAGGGCTTCCCCTACGGCGCGGCGGAGGTGGCGAAGGCTCCGGGGATCTTCCGCAAGTACAACGCCGCGTGCGCCGCCAACGGTGGCCCGATCCAGAACCACATGGGCACGGCGGACGTCGCGCGAGACATGGACCGCCTCCGTCAGGCGCTGCGAGAGCCGAAGCTCGACTACTACGGGCCGTCCTACGGCTCGTACCTCGGCGCCACGTACATCAACCTGTTCCCACGCAGGGTCGGCCGTGTGCTGCTCGACGGCAACGTCCCGCCCGTGCAGTGGAACGACGCCAAGGCCGGCAGGTCCGAGACGCTCTTCGCGCGGATCCAGTCGCCGCTCGGGAGCGAGCTTGGCATGCGGCTGCTGCTGACCCGGTGCGGGTCGGTCAGCACCGCCCGCTGCTCCTTCTCGGCCGGGAGCCCGCGGGCCACCATCGTCAAGTACCGGGCCTTGCTCAAGCGGCTCAAGACCCGAACGGTGACCGTAAGCGAGCAGCCCTTCGACTATGCCTACACGCTGAACTTCACCTTGTCGATGCTGCAGAGCGAGCAGCCCGACGCCCAGATCGGCTTCATAGGCTGGAAGGGCATCGCGGACGTGCTCCAGGAGGTCGACACCGCTTCGAAGACGCCCTCCGGCACGGCGACGGCGTCGAGGGGCGTCCGCCGCGCACTGCGGTCCGCAGCCAAGGGCGGCGGCCTGGCTCCGGAGGTGCAGCAGGGCGTACGCGAGGGGACCGACGGCGTGCTCTGCGGCGAAAGCCCCAGCCCGCGTGACATCAGGACCTACGGGGCGCAGGCGCGCCGGGTCAACAAGCAGCAGTCCCCGCTGGGCTACGGCTACCCATGGACGTGGCTGGCCGCCGGTTGCGCCGGGTGGAAGGGCGTCAACCAGGATGTCTACCGTGGCCCGTGGAACAAGTCGCCCGTGCCGATCCTGCTCGTCGGGACCCTGGCGGACTCCAACACCCCCTACACCGGCACGCTACGCATGGCGCGGCAGCTCGGTAACACCCGGGTGCTGACGGAGAGGGGCGGCGGCCACACCGCCCAGATCAACCAGAGCGCGTGTATCAACCGCTATGCGGACGCGTTCTTCCTCAGGGGCGCGCTGCCCCCCAAGGGTACGGTCTGCTCCCAGGACAAGCAGCCGTTCTAGGCACTGGCGCCACGCCGGGACGGGCCCCGCCGCTGCGGGGCCCGTCCCGTCGGGCCGCGCCCCGCGCCCCGAGAACGTCGTGCGATTGTGGCTCGAGATGGAAGTCATGAGCGCACCTGGGCGTCGGGTGGCGCCGTTGGAGGAGCGGACAACGAAAGGCGTCTCGAACTGTCGCAGCTCCCTATACCGTCTTCGCGCCCGCCCCGGATGATGTGCCGGAATGACCACCCTCCGGGCCCCGTCTCCCGTCGGACTCCCGGTCGCATCCTCCCCTCCCCGTGCGACCGTAGACGCGTACCTCGAGCGCGACACCACCGTCGCTCACACCCTCGAGGTCGGCGTCCCGATGCGCGACGGGGCCCGGTTGGCGGCCGATGTCCACCTTCCCACCGTCGCCCACCGGCCCGCGCCCGCCGTCGTGCTCGGGACGCCGTACGACAAGTCCGGCCCTGGCTCGCTCGAGGCAGGGGTCTACCAGGCGGCAGGTTTCGCGCTGGTGGTCTACGACTGCCGCGGCCGCGGCAAGTCCGAGGGCCGCTTCCGGATGTTCGCGCACGACGCCCAGGACGGCCACGACGTCGTCGAGTGGGTGGCGGCGCAGCCGTGGTGCACGGGCGCGGTCGGCGTCACCGGCCTCAGCTACGGCGGCTGGGTAACCTGGGCGACCGCCTCCCAGCACCCGCCGCACCTGCGGGCGATGGTGTCGACCTCGGCAGCGGGACGCTGGATGCAGGAGGTGCCGGCAACCTGGGGCTGCTTCCAGCTCTACAACGCCGGCTGGTCGGCGAGCTTGTCCGGACGGTTGATGGACACCGGCCGCTTCGACGTCCGCGAGGCGCTGCGGACGCTGCCGATCGCCGACATCGGCCGACTCATCGACGGCGAGACAAGCCTCTGGCGCGACATGCTCGACCACGACACGCTCGACGCCTTCTGGCAGGACCTCCGGCTGGACGACCGCTACGCGGAGCTCGACGTGCCCGTCCTGCACGTCACGGGTTGGCACGACCGCGAGGACCTCCAAGGCGCCTTCCACCATTATGAGCACATGGCCTCGCGCGAGGCCCAGTGGCTCCTGGTCGGTCCGTGGAGCCACGTCGGCTCGCGCTGGCCCGCTCGCGAGACCGGCGGCGTCACCTACGACGCGAGTGCGGCCGTCGACATGCACGCAGTCCACCTGCGCTTCTTCGAGCGCTTCCTGCGTGGGGACGTCAACGGCTGGGACGACGAGCCGCGCGTGCGCCTGTTCGACACCGGCGCCGACGGCTGGACCGGCGCCACCGCCTGGACGCCCGGCCCGATCGAACGCGTCCTGCTGCCGACGGGCGACGGCGGTCTCGACGACGGACCCGTCGACGACGGCGAGCGCTCCTACCGCTACGACCCCCTGGACCCGCCCACGCTCGACTTCGACGTGGAGCGGCTGTGGGAACCGCCGCTCGACGTCGGCCCGCTCGCTGAACGCGACGACGTCCTGAGCTTCGACTCGGCGCGGCTTGCGGCGCCCCTGACCGTGCAGGGCTGGTCGTTCCTCGACCTGCTGGCCACCACCGACGGCGACGACACCGACTGGTTCGTCGTCCTCTCCGACCTCGGGGAGGACGGCCGTTCGCTTCGGGTCGCCGGCGGTTGTCTGCGGGCATCGCACAGCGGATCCCTCTCCAATCCGCAGCCCGTGCCCGCGGGCGTCGCGGTCCGCTACCGGGTCGAGCTCACGCCGGCCCTGCACACCTTCCGAACGGGGCACCGCCTCCGGCTGCTCATCACCTCGGCGGACTTCCCGTGGTTCGCCCGCAACCTCAACCGCTTCGGGCCGATCGGCGCGCAGGCTGACCCGCGCGTCGCCCTCAACACCGTCCACCTCGGCGCGGGGGCGACCCGCCTGCGGCTTTCGACCAAGGAGACCTCATGATCCGGACCGCCCTCGCACTGCTCGTCGCCGGGGCGCTCGTCGCCGGGTGCGGCGGCGAGTCATCGTCGAAGTCGTCGGGACCCGTCCAGAAGGGGGGGACCCTGCGCCTGGCCACCTTGCACGACGTGACGGACTTCAACCCGTTCACGATGACCGACAACGATTCGATCCGGGCGGTGAGCCAGATCACCGAAGGCCTGTACAAGACAGACGCCAGGGGCAAGGTCGTGCCCTGGCTCGCGACGGGCGACCAGACGTCCGCGGACGGGCTGACCCACACCATGAAGCTCCGCCCCGGGGTGAAGTTCTCGACGGGCAAGCCCGTGACCTCGTCCGACGTCAAGTGGACCCTGCAGAAGGTCCAAGGCGGTGAGACGTGGAGCTTCCTGATGACCAACATCAAGTCGATCGGCACGCCCAAGCCGGACACCGTCGTCATCAAGCTCAAGCAGCCGTCCGCCGCCCTGCACGCCGTCCTGGCCCTGTTCGCCAACGGCATCGTGCCCGCCAACTACGGCGGCGAGAAGGAGTCGGCCTTCGCCCAGAAGCCGATCGGCACCGGTCCGTTCCAGGTGGCGCGGTGGGACAAGGGCTCCAAGGTCGTCCTCGAGCGCAACCCGACGTACTGGCGCAAGGGCTTCCCCAAGCTCGACAAGGTCGAGCTCATCGGCGTCCCCGACGACAGCGGCCGGATCAGCCAGCTGCGCGGCAAGCAGGTCGACGTCGCCGTCAGCCCGCCGTGGCCCCAGGTCAAGTCCCTCCAATCGGCCGGCGGGCTGGGAGTGGGCATCTACGCGCCGTCTCAGATTCGCGCCCTTGCCCTCAACACCAAGAAGGCGCCCTTCGACGACGCCAAGGTCCGCGAGGCCGTGTCGCTCGCACTCGATCGCAACGCCATGATCGACGCGGCGCTGGCGGGCAACGGCAAGCCGGCCGGCTCGTTCCTGGCGCCCTCGGTCCCGTACTCCTCCGGCGAGCAGGACGGCGCCGCCGACGTCGCGCAGGCCAAGTCACTCATGCAACAGGCCGGGAACCCGACCGCCACGGTCGAAGTCATCCTGCCGTCGGGCGAGCAGGTCTTCAACACCGTCGCCCAGATCGCCCAGCAGAACCTGCAGGCGATCGGCCTGAAGGTGAAGCTCGTGTCGTTGGATCAGGCCGCCGCGCTCGAGAAGTACCAAGAGGGCGACTACACGGCGACGGTCACCGGCATCACCTCGGACATCCTCGACCCGTCCGAGCTCGTCTCCTACTACGTCGCCTCCGAAGGCTTCACGACCGGCGTCGACACGAAGCCGGTGGCCAAGCTGGCCAGCCAAGCCGAGCAGGAGGCCGACGAGTCGAGGCGCGCTCAGCTCTACGCCGAGCTGCAGCAGAAGGTCGCCGACGAGCACGCCTTCGTGCCCCTCATGGCCGTGCCCTACTCGTACGGCGTCAGCGACACGGTCAAGGGCTTCGCCGTCAACGGCACGGGCATCTTCGACCTGTCGAACGTCGGCGTCGCGAAGGGGAGCTGACCCGCGTGACGGCGCTGCGCTTCGTCGCGCGCCGGCTGTTGATCGGCCTCCCCGTCGTGATCGGGGTCACGCTGCTGGTGTTCGTGCTCATCCACCTGGTGCCCGGCAACCCGGCGCGCAACGCACTCGGGACGCGCGCGACCCCGCAGGCGGTGGCCGCGCTCGAGCACCGCTGGGGGCTCGACAAGTCGCTGCCCGAGCAGTACGGGCGGTTCGTGGGCCGGCTGGCGACGGGTGACCTCGGGACGTCGACGTCCTACAACGAGGCGATCGGTCCGCTGGTAGCCCGGCGGCTGCCGGTGACCCTGTGGCTGATCGTCTACGCGACGATCCTGGCTTGCCTGATCGGCGTGCCGCTGGCGCTGCTCGCGGCGACCCGGCCCGGGGGATGGGTGGATGGCGCGGTGCGCTTCGTCTCCGTCGCCGCCCTCGGCCTCCCTTCCTTCTGGCTCGGCATACTCCTGGCGGAGTGGCTCGGCGTGCGCTCGGGCCTCTTCCCGGCCTCGGGCTTCGGGGAGGGGTTCGCCGGCCACCTGTCCTCCATGTTCCTGCCCAGCCTCACCGTGGCGCTTGGCGTCGCTCCCCTGCTGATACGGGCCCTGCGGGCGGAGATGCTCACCGTCGCCACCTCGGACTACGTCGTCACGGCCCGGTCGAAGGGGTTGTCGAGGTGGGGCGTGATGCGCCGCCACATCCTGCGCAACGCGCTCGTCCCCGGCCTCTCCGTGCTGGCCGTGAGCGTCTCCTTCTTCGTCGGCGCCACGATCGTCGTCGAGAAGATCTTCGCCCTCCCTGGCCTGGGGGACCTCATGCTCCAGGGCATCAGCTCCCGCGACTTCCAGGTCGTCCAGAGCGTCACGCTCGTGCTGGCGCTGCTCGTCATCGTCGTCAACATCATCGCCGACCTGGCGACGGGCTGGCTCGACCCGCGGATCGAGGTGCGATGAGCGCCGGCGCCGGCATCCCCACCGCCGCGCCGACATGGCTGGGCCGTAGCGGCGCCGTCGCGCGGGCCCGCCGCACGCCTCGGCAGTCCGAGCTGGTCATCGGCGCGGCGCTGCTGGCGTTGATCCTGCTCGCCGCGCTGCTGGCCGGGGTCCTCGCCCCGGTGGACCCGGCCCGCCAGGACCCGGCCCAGCTGCTGGCCGCGCCCGGTACCCCCGGCCATCCGCTGGGAACCGACCACCTTGGCCGCGACGTCCTCTCCCGGCTGCTGCACGGCGCTCGCACCGACCTGCTGATCGGCATCGGTGCCGTCATCGCGCCGCTCGTGATCGGCACGGCGGTGGGCGCGCTGGCAGGCTACCTGGGCGGCTGGGTCGATGCCGTGGTGATGCGCATGGTCGACCTGGTCTTCGCGTTCCCCATCCTGGTCCTGCTGATCGCGCTCGTCTTCGTCCTCGAGCCCGGCGTGGTCAGCATCCTGGTCGCCATCGCCGTCATCGACTGGGTCGCGTATGCGCGTCTGACGCGCGCCCAGGTCCTGCGGGAGAAGGACCTCGACTACGTGCTCGCCGCCCGCGTCGGCGGGCTCACGCATCGGCGGATCCTCGTCCGCCACGTCCTGCCCAACGTCATCGCCCAGAACGTCGTCTACGCGGTCTCCGACGTGGTGCTGATCATCCTCGCGGTCACCACGCTGGGCTTCCTCGGCCTCGGCATCCCGCCGCCCGCGGCCGACTGGGGCCAGATGATCGCCGACGCGCAGCCCTACGTCGGCGCCCAGTGGTGGCTGGCGGTCATCCCCGGCGCGGCGATCCTGATCACCGGCATCGCCCTCTCCCTGCTCGGCGACGGGCTGGCCGCGAGGATCGAGCGGCGATGATCGGTGACGCCCTCGCCCGGCACGGAGTACCCGGGGCCGCCGTCGGCGTGCTCGCCGGCGGCGAGGTCACCGTGGAGGCTGCCGGCGTGCTGAACCTCCACACGCGCGTCGAGGCCACTCCCGACTCGGTCTTCCAGCTCGGGTCGATCTCGAAGGTCTACACGGCGACGCTGGTCGTCCGGCTGGCCGAGCAGGGCCTTCTCGACCTCGATGCGCCCGTCCGGGATGTGCTGCCCGCCTTCCGCGTCGCCGATCCGGACGTGAGCGCGCGGGTCACCCCACGCCACCTGCTCACGCACACGAGCGGCATCGCCGGCGACTGCTTCGCGGACACGGGGCGCGGCGACGACTGCCTGGAGCGCTACGTCGCCGAGCTCGCCGACGTCGGCCAGGACGTGCCGTTCAGCGGCGTCATGTCCTACTCGAACACGGCCTACGTCGTGCTCGGCCGCCTCGTCGAGGTGCTCACCGGGCAGTCTTGGGACGCTGCCCTGCGGTCCACGCTGCTCGCGCCCGCCGGGCTGCATGCGACCGTCACGCTGCCCGAGGACGCTCTGCGCTTCCGCACCGCCTGGGGACACGTCGGCGACCCGGTGGGACCCGCGGAGGGCTGGTCCGCGGCGGTGCGCTCGCTCGGCCCGGCGGGTGGCGTCTGCGCCTCCGCCGCCGACGTGCTGGCCTTCGTCCGCCTCCACCTCGAGGATCCGGCGCTGGCGATCATGCGCGCGCCGCACGTCGCCGTCCCGGACCGCTGGACGACCGGGTCGCACTGGGGGCTGGGCTGGATCGTCGACGATTGGGGCGGCCACCCGGTGTTCGGCCACGACGGCAACACGGGCGGGCAGTCCGCGCGGTTGCGCGTGGTGCCGGACGCCGGCGTGGCCCTCGTCGTCCTCGGCAACGGCGGCGACGTGCAGGGGCTCTGGGAGGAGCTGTGCGGGACGGTGATGGGCGAGCGTTTCGGGCTCGCGGTGCCGGCGTGGCCGGCGCCGATCCCCGAGCCGGCGGACGCGACGCGGGTGGTGGGCCGCTACGAGCGCCACGGCTCGCGGCTGAAGGTCGACCGCGACGGGGACGAGCTGATTGCGAGCCTCTCGGTCCTCGAGCCCCTGGCCTCGCAGCTCGGCGAGTTCGCGGAAGGGGAGACGGCCGTCGTCCGCGCCTCGGACGCCGGCCCCGACGTCTTCGTCACCCGTGCGGCGGGTGAGGAGCGCTGGCGCCCGCTCGTGGTCTTCGACATCGACGGGCGCCGCTACGTGCACACGGGCGCCCGCGCCCAACCGGAGGTGTCCACATGACCGCCCTGCTCGAGGTCTCCGGACTGCAGATCGGCCTGGACACCGGCGTTCCTCTCGTCCACGACGTGTCGCTGAGCGCCGCTCCGGGGGAGCTCGTCGGGGTCGTCGGCGAGTCGGGGTCCGGCAAGTCGCTGACCCTGCGCGCCGTCGCTGGGCTGTTGCCCGCCGGCGTCCGCGTGACGGGAGGCAGCGTCCGCTTCGACTCCCAGGAGGTCCTGGGCGCGTCCGAGCCTAACCTGCGAGCGCTGCGCGGCGGCTCGATCGGCATGGTCTTCCAAGAGCCGATGACCGCGCTCAACCCGACCATGCGCGTCGGGGCGCAGATCGCCGAGGGCGCCCGCGCGCACCTCGGCCTGAGCCGTCGGGCGGCTGACCAACGGGCCAGTGAGCTGCTCGAGCGCGTCGGCATCCGCGACGCCGCGAAACGTTCGCGGCTGTACCCGCACCAGCTCTCGGGCGGCCTGCGTCAGCGCGTCATGATCGCCATCGCGCTGGCCGGCTCCCCGCGGCTGCTGCTCTGCGACGAGCCGACGACGGCGCTCGACGCAACGGTCACCGCGCAGGTGCTCGAGCTGCTCGACGAGCTGGCTCGCGACCTCGAGGTCGCGATCGTGCTCGTCACGCATGACCTGGGCGTCGTCTCCCGCGCCTGCCACCGCGTCGTGGTGATGTACGCGGGCCGGATCGTCGAGGAGGGCACGACGGACGCGGTCATCCGCCGTCCGGCCCACCCCTACACGCTCGCACTGCTGCGCGCTGTGCCGACGCGGTCGACGACGATCGACGATCTCGTCCCGATTCCCGGCGCGCTGCCCGGGCCGGGAGCGCCGCTTGACGGCTGCCCGTTCGCGCCCCGCTGCGCCTTGGTGGAAGACGCTTGCCGCGCGAAGGCGCCGCCGCTCATCGAGGTCGAGGGGCGCCGGACGGCCTGCCGCCGCAGCGAGCAGCTGCGCCGACCTCGGGAGGTGGTGCTCGATCGCTGACGTCGCTCTGCTGGAGGTGGATGACCTGCGCGTCGAGCATGCGCGCGGGTGGCGGCGGGAGCCCTTCGTCGCCCTCGACGGCATCTCGCTGGAGGCGCGGCGTGGCGAGGCGCTCGGCATCGTCGGCGTGAACCTGCTGCACGCCGCGTTCTTCGAGCGCCAGGAG
>CALMNS010000462.1 GCA_937871635.1 uncultured Solirubrobacter sp. | reverse complement strand
ACGTGGCGCTGTGCGACGTCCTGCTCGACTGCCTGACCGCCGGCGCGTAGGCTCACGCCGCGTGCCCGGGCGTGCCCGGGGAGGGCCAGGCCGCGCCTTCGGGGCCGCCGCCGCCGGCTGCCATCCTAGGTCGCATGGCTTCCACCCCGTCCGCGCCGCGGTCCGCGCGCCCCCACCGCGGCCAGGAGCTCGAGCTCACCGTCGACACCCTCGCCTACGGCGGCAACGGCGTCGCGCGTATGGACGGCTACGTCGTCTTCGTCGCCGGCGGCATGCCGGGCGACCGGGTCCGCGCCGAGGTGGGCAAGGCCAAGCGGGCCTACGCCGAGGCCCGCGCGGTGGAGATCCTCGAGCCGGGGCCCGACCGCATCGACCCGGTCGCCGACCACCCGGGCGCGGCGTGGCAGGTGCTCCCCTACGAGCGCCAGCTCGAGGTCAAGCAGGCGCAGGTGGCCGACGCCCTGACCCGGATCGGGAAGCTCGAGGGCTTCGAGCTCGAGCCGATCGTCCCCGCCGTCGCCCAGTGGCGCTATCGCAACAAGCTCGAGTACTCCTTCGGCACCGGGGAGGGCGGCGAGCTCGTCTGCGGCTTCCACGCCCCGGGCCGGTGGAACGAGATCGTCCCGATGACGGACTGCCGGCTGGCGTCCGAGCGCGGCAACGAGCTGCGCGAGCAGGTCCTCGCCTGGTGCCGCGAGCAGGGGCTCGGCGCCTGGGACCGCCGCACGCACACCGGGTTCCTGCGCAACCTCGTCGTCCGCGAGGGCCGCGCGACGGGCCAGTTCCAGGTCCGGCTGATCACCTCGCCGGGCGAGATGGACGCCGAGCGCCTCGCCGGCGTGGTGGAGGCCGACGGGGTGCTCTGGACTCAGACCGCGTCGCTCGGCGAGTCCTCGGCCGGCGGCTCGACCCGGCTGCTCTCCGGCTCGCCGCAGCTCATGGACGACCTGGGCGAGCTGCGCTTCCTGATCTCGCCCGAGGCGTTCTTCCAGACGAACACGGAGATGGCCTCGGTGCTCTACGGCGCCGCGACGGAGTTCGCCGCCCTGCGCGGGGTCGAGCGGGTCTACGACCTCTACTGCGGCATCGGCACCATCGCCCTCTCGCTGGCCGCCCGCGCCCGCGAGGTGATCGGCGTCGAGCTCGTCGAGCCGGCGGTCGCCGACGCGATCGAGAACGCCAGGCTCAACGAGGTCTCCAACGCGTCGTTCTTCGCGGGGGACATCCGGACCTCGATGCGCGAGCTCGTCGAGGAGGCCGGCAAGCCCGACGTCTGCGTCATCGACCCGCCGCGCGCGGGCCTCTCGGCCAAGGTCGTCCGGCGGATCATCGAGGCGGGGCCGGAGCGGATCGTCTACGTCTCCTGCAACCCCACCACGCTCGCGCCCAACGCCGCCCAGCTCGTCGAGGCGGGGTGGACCCTCAAGCGCGTCCGCCCGGTCGACCTCTTCCCGCAGACGCCGCACATCGAGTCGGTCGCGCTGCTCGAGCGCTGAGGCGCCCGCCCGGTGGGTCAGGGCACGACCATTCAATCGGTCTTTCGCTCGCTACCTTGGCGGCCGTGACCGCCAGGCTCTCCTCCTTGACCGCCCTCGTCGCCGTGATCGCCGCGTGGCTCCTCCTGCTCCCCGGCTCCGCCGCGGCGCAGGCCGGCGTCGACAAGGCGCTCGGGCAGCCGGCCAGCGCGTCGAGCGTGGAGCGCCTTGGTCGAGGATGCGCTACGTCGGGAATCGTATGTTCGCCTCAGAACGCGAACGACGGCAACCCGCGCACCCGCTGGGCAGCCGAGTTCGCAGAGAATCAGTGGTGGCAGGTCGACCTCGGCCGCCCGCGTGCCGTCGACAGCGTGCGGCTGAGCTGGGAGCTGGCGTACGCGAAGCGGTACCGGATCAGCACCTCGCTCGACGGCGTGAACTTCGCGGAGGCCCGGAT
>CALMNS010000461.1 GCA_937871635.1 uncultured Solirubrobacter sp. | reverse complement strand
GGCGACGGCCGACCGGCGCTGCCGCGCGCGGCGGTGGCGCTGCCGGTCGACGCCGGCGACCAGGTCGTCGCGCAGCCGTGCGAGGTACGGGATGTCGGTCATGTCGCCTCCATGAGGTCGGCCAGTCGGGTGAGTCCGCGGGTCACGCGCACGCGCGCCGCGCCTTCGGTGCAGCCCAGCCGCCGCGCGACCTCCGCGTACGGCAGCTCCTCGGCGATGCGCAGGGTCACGGCGCGGGCCGTCTCGACCGGGAGCTGGTCGAGCGCGGCGGTCAGGGAGGGGCGCATGGCGCGCAGGTCGGCGAGCTCCTCGATCCGCGCGAGCGAGGCGTCGTCGAGCTCGATGCGCTCGAGCTTGAGCCGGCGCCGGGCCCGGTCGTCGACCTGCTGGCGCCGAACCTTCCGGGCGAGCTGGTGGCGCGCGATGCCCAACAGCCACGCGTAGGCCGGAGCGCCCGTGTCTCGGTACCGGCGGCGACTGGCGAACGCGACGGCGAACGTCTCGGCGGTGAGGTCGGCCGCCTCCTGCGCGTCCCAGGTCCGGCGCGCGAAGAAGGCGAGCAGCGGCTCGGCGTGGCGGTCGTAGAACGTCCCGAACGCCTCCGGGCGGCGCCCCGAGGCGCGGAGGAGGTCGGCGTCGCTCGGCTCCATGACCTGGATATGCCGCGGCAGGGGTCCGGCGTTACGCGGGAAGCGCTCGCCCGCCGGTGCGAGCCGGCGCGCCGGCGCGCCGGCGCCTCAGCCCTGGCGGGCGAGGGTCAGCGGCGTGGGGCCCGGGAGCGGGGGACTCGGTGGCCCGGGGCCGTGGTACGCCGCGAGGTACCGGGCGACCTCGGGGGCCGGGAGCGGTCGCGCGAACAGGTACCCCTGGCCGAGCCCGCAGTTGAGCGCGGCGAGGGCGTCGAGCTGCTCGGGGTCCTCGATGCCCTCGGCGACCACGCGGAGGTTCAGGCTCGCCCCCATGCGGATCATGGCGTCGATCAGCGAGGCCTCGCAGCCCGGATGGGCGACGTCGTCCACGAACGACTTGTCGATTTTGAGGACGTCCATCGGGAAGCGGCGCAGGTAGCTCAACGAGGAGTAGCCGGTGCCGAAGTCGTCGATCGCGAGCCGGACGCCGAGATCGTGCAGGGCGCTCATGCGCCGCTCGTTGCCGTCCGTGTCCTGGATGAGGGCGGATTCGGTGACCTCGAGCAGGAGGGCGTCGGGCGGGAGGCCGGTCTCGGCCAGCGCGTCCGCGACCTCCTCGACGAACGTGTCGCTCTGGAGCTGACGGCCCGAGACGTTGACCGCGACGTAGGGCGCCACGCCCGGCCACTCGGCCCGCCAGTCCGCGAGCCGGCGGCAGGCTTCGCGCATGACCCACAGGCCGAGCTCCACGATCTGGCCCGTCTGCTCGGCGGCGGCGATGAAGTCGCCCGGGGGGACGAGCCCCCGGGTCGGGTGCTGCCAGCGGACGAGGGCCTCGAAGCCGGCGATCCCTCCGCCGTCGATCTCGACGATGGGCTGATAGTGGACCACGAGCTGCCCCTCGTCGAGCGCGAGCTGGAGCTCGGACTTGAGCAGCATGCGCAACGAGACCGCCTCGTGCATCTTGGGCACGAAGACCTCGAACCTCCCGTCGCCCTGGCGCTTGGCCTCGTACATGGCCAGGTCGGCGTGGCGCAGCAGCTCGTCGGCGCGGGCGACGAGGTCGCCCTCCGCGCCGCCGCCGTCCGAGACGGCGATCCCCAGGCTCGCGCGGATCACGTGCGAGCGGCCGGCCAGCTCGATCGGCCGGCGCAGGCAGGCGAGCACCCACTCGGCGGTCGCCTTCGCCTGGTCGAGGTCGTCGAGCTCCTCGAGCAGCACCGCGAACTCGTCCCCGCCGAGCCGGGCGAGCGTGTCGGAGGGTCGCAGCAGCGGCCGCAGCCGGTCGCCCACCGCCACCAGCAGCTCGTCGCCGACGGCGTGCCCGAGCGAGTCGTTGACGAGCTTGAAGTCGTCGAGGTCGATGAACAGGATCGCCGTGCGCTGGGTGCGACGGATCGCGCGCCCGAGCGCCTGGGTGATGCGGTCCTCGAGCAGCGCCCGGTTGGCGAGGCCGGTGAGGTGGTCGTGGAGCGCCTGGTGGTGGAGCCGCGCCTCGAGGGCCTTCCGCGTGGTGACGTCGCGGATGTTGAGCACGAAGCCGCCGATCCGGGGGTCGGCGGTGTGGTCGGTGGCCAGCACCTCGGTGTCGATCGAGCTGCCGTCGGCGCGCCGCAGGCGCCACTCGGCCGTCACCTGCCCGACGCCGCCGGCGAGCTCCCGGAGCAGCTCGGCGGCGGCCTCGCGGCGCTCGGGCTCGAGGGCGCGGCTCAGGGGCGTGCCCCCGAGGCTGCCGGTCGCGTGGCCGAGCACGCGCTCGACGGTGCCCGGGTGGGCGAGGATGGTCGTGTCCGGCCCGACCACGGTGATGATGTCGGCCGAGCCGGCCACCAGGGCGCGGAAGCGGGCCTCGCGATCCTGCACGGCCTCGGCGTCGGCCCGGGCCAGCGCGGTGGCGCCGCGGGCGCGGGAGAACTTGGCCAGCAGGGCGACGATGAGCCCGAGCCCGGCGATCATGACCACGACCGAGCCGAGGCGACCGAGCTCGTCGGCTCTGGCGGCGTCCGCCTGGTACTGACCCCTCCGGGCTCGCAGCTCGGCGGCCACGGCCTCTCGTGCGGGGATGATCCGCGTGTCCATGAGCACGTCGGCTTCAACCCCGCGGCCAGCGCTCCGCAGCCGCAGCTCGCGGTCCTGGACGTCGCGGTAGGTCTCCAGCTCGTCGCCGATCGGGTCGATCCGGGAGGCGGCGAGCGGACCCCGGTCGAGCGCCTGCACGCGCCGCTCGAGGCGGCGCCGGACGGCGACGAGCGCGCGGCGCGACCGCAGGGTGGGCCGCTCGCGGGCCTCCTGCTCGGCCGCCGCGAGCTGCTCGAGGTCGACGGTCGCCTCGAAGAGCTCGTTCTCGATGCGGTCGCGGAGCTCGCCGCGCTGCTGGAGCTGCACCAGGCCGACCGCCATCGCGACCAGGACGACCGGCGCGGCGAGCAGGACACCGGCGCCCCGCCAGGCCGCCGACCCGGTGCGGCTGGCCACGGCGATTCGGACGGCGACGACGGCGGCCAGCGCCATGAACGTCAGCACGGGGATGGTCAGGTCGAGTCGCTCTCCACGGACGAACTCGACCGCGATCACGCTCAGCGGCGTGAGCGCGGCGAGCACCAGGGCCCCCGCCCGTCCCGTCCCCCGCACCCGCCCGCGCCGCCCTTCCGGCTCCAGCCACCCGGCGGCGGAGGGGTGCAGCGCCGCGCAGCCCCACAGGCCGTAGGCGACGATCCATCCGGTGTCGAGCGGCCCGCCGTAGACGTAGGTCCCGGCGAGGACCTCGACGTTGTAGGCGACGTCGGCGGCGAAGAGCAGGAGCAGGCCGGCGCCGAGCAGCGCGCCGACGCTCGTCCGCCGGCCTCCCGCCAGCGCCAGGCGCGCGACCGCCGCCACGATGGCCAGGTCCAGGACGGGATAGCCGACGGACACGACGGTGGCGAGGTCGGTCGCCTTGGCGCCGTCGACCGCGGGGGCGATCCAGTAGGTCCAGACGGGGACGGCCACCGCGAGCGCGACCACCACGCCGTCGACCGACGACGCCCGGTCGCGGCCGCCGCGCAGCGTGCCTGCCCGCCAGAGCCCGAGCACGAGGAAGGGATAGGCCAGCAGGTAGGGGATGTCGGCGAGCGACGGGAACGGCGGCTCGACGCCGGGGCGGTCGAGGACCTCGTAGACGAGGTCGCCGGTGACCAGGAGAAGCACGCCGGCGCCGAGGGCCCGCCACACGGCGCGCCCGGCGGGGGTGTGCACCCGCATCCCGATCGCGATCGCCGCCACGCAGAGCAGGCCGGCGACGTCGTAGAGCCAGCCCGGGTGGTCGCCCGGGACCAGCAGGTACGCGGCGGCGATGGCCGTGAGCAGCGCGGCGTAGACGCCGACGAAGCGGGGGGACACGCCTGGATATTCGGCCTGCGCGCCGGTAACTGGTGTCGAACCGGAGGATCGGCCCCTCCGAGCCGGCCAGCCGGCGGCGCGCCCGTCGCGGGGCCACCGAGAAGCCGCCGTCGAGGCGGCTTCTCGCATTCCCGCCTTCGACGCGAGTCGCGGCGGCAAGCGGGCACCGCCAGGAGGGTTAGCGGTGCGTGCGCTGCCGGGCGAAACCGTGAACCACCGGAACGTCGCGACACTATTGGACGCTCGCGCGCCCGGTCAAGCCCTCCGCGCTCAGCCCACCGCGATCTCGGCGGTGAGCGCGAACGGGGCCACGAGCTCGATCCGGTCCCCGCTCCAGAAGCGGCCCGGGTCGTACCAGCTCGCCGCCTTCCCGCCGGGCAGGAGACCCATGGCGACGTAGGTGGTGGCCACCAGCTCGGCGCAGTAGATCGTCTCGAGCGAGGACGGCCGGCGGCGGCGGAGGCGACCCGTCAGCCAGCGGCGGGCGAGGCCGAGCGAGGTGGGGAACGGGCGCCCGTCGTAGGAGTCGATGACCCGGATGAGCCGGTCCTCGTGCTCGCGGCCGACCGTCCCCACGAGCTGGCGGACCCAGGCGCGCTGGCCGTAGCGCTCCTGCCAGGTGGTCACGGCCTCCTCGAGCCGGTGCAGCTGCACCCCGCGCTGGCGCTCGCCCGTCCACACGTCGGGCAGCGAGCGGCCGAGCTCGGCGTGCCACAGCAGGGGAGGGAGGTCGTCGAGCGCGACGACCATCCCGACGTGGTTGACCGGCGCGTTCGTGACGGCCTGGATCGCGCGGTCGGCCAGCGACCGCCCCCGGAAGAGCCAGACGTCGCCGGTGGCCGCGGTGGCCACGGCGTCGGCGAAGGAGAGGGTCGAGTCCGGCACCGGCCCGCGTAGCCTACGGCCGCGATGCGCGTCCCCTGGAAGCTCGTCGGCCTTGCCGGCTTGGCCGGCGTCGCCGCCACCGGGGCGGTGGCCGCCCGCCGCCGCCGCGACCAGCACGAGTACACCCCGGACGAGCTCCGTGACCGTCTCCGCTCGCGGCTCGTCGAGGCGGAC
>CALMNS010000460.1 GCA_937871635.1 uncultured Solirubrobacter sp. | reverse complement strand
GAGTAGCACCAGCCATAAAAGTCCCAGGAGCGGGCGGTGGGCCAGCCGCGGTGGGAAAACATCCATGATAAAAAGCATGCCGCCCAAACACGGGCTTCGGCGGCGTAGTTCGGCCACTGCCACCCGCCAACGCGCACCAAAAGGGGCGCGGGCCCGCCCGGGGCGGCTCGGCGCCGGACGCATAGCGGATCTCTATGGGTCCTCTGCCACAGGTGATCGCTTCGCGACGCGGCCGGAGGTATGAATGGCGGGCATGACCCGCGTCCTTGTCGTTGCCAACCGGACCGCGGCCACGCCGGAGCTGCAGGCCGCCGTCCGTGACCGCGCCGCGCGCGGGGACGCGACCTTCCACCTCGTCGTGCCCGCCACGCCGCACGGCCTCCACCGGCTCGTCGATCCCGAGGACAGCGGTCGCGAGGAGGCGCAGGCCAACCTCGAGGCCGCCCTGCCGCTGCTCTCGAGCGCCGCCGGCCGGGCGGTGGAAGGCCACGTCGGCGACTCCGACCCGCTCGCGGCGATCCAGGACGCGCTGCACCCCGAGCCCTACGACGAGATCATCATCTCCACGCTGCCCTCGCGCCTGTCGCGCTGGATGCGCGTCGACCTCGTCTCCAAGGCGCGCGGGCTCGGCGTCCCGGTGCTCCACGTCCAGGCCGAGAGCGCCGCGACCTCACCGGCCGGCTGAGCCGGCGGCCCGCGCCTCCCGCGAGGCGACCGCCTGCGGGGCGAAGGCCACGAAGTCCGCCACCGTCCGGCGGACCGGTCCCACGGCGGAGCGCAGCACCCACCAGCGGCGGACGGCCGGCGGCGGCGACAGCCCGATCGCGCCGAGCCACCCCGACTCGAGCTCGAACCCGACCGCGGCACGGGAGATCAGCGCGACCCCGAGCCCCGCGCGAGCCGCCTGCTTGATCGCGCCGTTGGAGCCGAGCGTCAGCGTCCGCGGCTCGAGCCCGGCGGCGTCCAGGAACTCCTCGTTGAGCGCCCGCGTCCCCGAGGTCTCCTCACGCAGGAGCCAGGTCCGGTCGGCGAGCCGCGCCGCGGGGACCGGCCCGGACCCGGCGAGCGGATCGTCGGGCGCGGTGACGAGCACGATCTCGTTCTCGGCGAGCGGCACCGCCTCGAGCCGTCCGTCGGTGGGCGGCTGGCCCGTGACGGCGACGTCGGCCCGGTGGTCGCAAACGGCCTCGAGCACGGACGCTCGGTTGGCCACGTCAAGGACGAGCTCGAGCCCGGGGTGGCGCGCGGCGAACGCCTGCATGAGGGGCGGCACGAAGGACTCCGCGGCGGTGGTCACGGCGACGATCCGCAGCCGCCGCTCGGAGCCCGCCGCGGCCTCGCGGGCGGCGTCCCGGCCCTGCTCGAGCAGTCCGATGACGTCGGCCGCGTAGGGCGCGAAGGCCTCGCCTGCCGGGCTGAGCCGGACGCTGCGGCCCGCCCGCTCGAGCAGCTCCACGTCGAGCTCCCGGTTGAGCGCCGCCAGGGCGGCCGAGATCGACGGTTGGGTGACGATCAACGCATCGGCCGCCGCCGTGATCGAGCCCGCCCGCACCACCGCGAGGAAGCTCGTCAGCTGCGTATGCGTCACAGCCACGCGTCCAAGCATCTCTCATGACGCAGCGGGTGTCTACTTCACGGCCCGGGCCGCCGCGCCGGCGGCGGTGCGCCTAGCGCCCGATGTCCTCCGGGGTGCGCAGCGGCGTGCGCTCGAGCGGCTCGGCGAGCAGCATCTCCTTGGTGAAGATGAGGTCGGAGCGGTTGTAGTCCGACATCTCGTAGTCGTGGCCCATGGTGATCGCGTCGAACGGGCAGGCGACCTGGCAGTAGCCGCAGAAGATGCAGCGCGACAGGTTGATCTCGTAGACCGCGGCGTAGCGCTCGCCGGCGCTCACGCGGTTGTCGGGCGTGTTCTCCGCCGCGACGACGCGGATGCAGTCCGCCGGGCACGCGGCCGCGCACAGCGAGCAGCCCACGCACTTCTCGAGGCCCGAGTCCTCGAAGCGGTGCAGCCGGTGCCGGCCGCGGAAGCGCGGGAAGACCGGGGTCTTCTCCTCCGGGTACTGGATCGTCTTGGGCCCCTCGACGAGGCGGGCGAAGGTCGTCTTGAGCCCCCGCAACGTCTCCCCGAACGCGCGGTAGGCGCCGCCGGCGCCGCCCGGGTTCGGGCCGCGCTGCACGGCGATGACGTCGTCGCCGGGATCCCAGCGTGACTGCTGCTCTTGAAGGCTCATGACTCGTTGACCGCCACCACGATGATCGCTGTTACCAGGGCGTTGAGGGTTGCCAGCGGCAGCAGGACCTTCCAGCCGAAGGACATCAGCTGGTCGTAGCGCAGCCGCGGGAGGGTGCCGCGAACCCAGATGAAGAAGAGCAGGAAGCCGAGCATCTTGACGATGACGACGATCGGGTCCAGGAAGGTCGGGGCGTCGTTCCAGAACGGGATGTTCCAGCCCCCGAGGAAGAGCGTCACCGTCAGACCGGAGACGACGACCATGTTGAGGTACTCGGCCGCGAAGAAGGCGGCGAAGCGCCCGCCGCCGTACTCCGTGTTGTACCCGCCGATGAGCTCGGCGTCGGCCTCGGCGAGGTCGAACGGGGCGCGGTTGGTCTCCGCGAAGCCGGAGACGAGGAAGATGAGGAAGCCGACGAACTGCGGGATGATGAACCAGAGCGTGTTCTGCTGGTACTCGACGATCTCGGTGAGCGAGAGCGTGCCGGCCATCATGATCACGCCCACGAGCGCGAGCCCCTGCGAGACCTCGTAGGAGATGAGCTGCGCGGCGGCGCGCATGGCGCCGAGGAACGAGTACTTCGAGCCCGACGCCCAGCCGCCGAGCATCAGCCCGTAGAAGGCGATGCCGCCGAAGGCGAAGGCGTAGAGGATCCCGATGTCCGTGTCGATGCCGTAGAGCCCGACCTGCGTGCCGAAGATGTCGACCGTGTCGGAGAACGGGATCACCGCCATCGTCGCCACCGCGCAGACCATCGCGATGACGGGCGCGAGGGAGAAGAGCCAGCCGATCGACGTCCGGGGCCGGAACTGCTCCTTGAAGACGAGCTTGCCGATGTCGGCCATCGCCTGCAGCGAGCCGTAGGGACCCACCCGGTTGGGGCCGTAGCGATGCTGGAGCCGGCCGAGGAGCTTGCGCTCCCCGAGCAGGGCGAGCGGCACGAGGTTGAAGACCACGAAGAACAGGACCAGCGACTTGAGGATCTGGATCCACCAGGGCTCGAAGTAGCCGACCTCGGCGAACGGCGCGGCGGAGAGGGCGGGGGTCACGGGGGCCCCCCGTCCTCGGTCTGCGACCCCATCGCGGTCCCGGGCGGGGACTCGAGCGGGGCGCTCTGGCCGGCCTCGGCGAGCCCGTCGCCCCCCGCGGGGGTCTGGACGACCGGCTGGCCGCTGGGCACGACCGAGCCCGCGCCGGCGACGCGCCGCAGCTCGACGAGCGGCTCGGTGAGGAGGTTGGCGGAGTCCGTCCGCGTCCCCTCGGCCATGAACACCGAGCCGACCGGCACGGCGGCGCGCAGCGCCGCGGCGGCGCGGACCCGGCTTCCGTTCGTCCCCAGCTCCACCTGGTCGCCGGCCCGGATCCCGATCCGCTCGGCGTCGGCGGGCGACAGCTCGACGACCGGCTTGGGACGCATGAAGGCCAGCGCGGGGGAGGCGTCGACCTCCTTCGAGGTCCACAGCGAGCGGAAGGTGCCCAGGCGCAGCGCGCCGTTCGAGCTCTCCGCCGCGGGGCGCGGCGGATCGAGGGGGGCGAGCTGCCACTCGCGCTCGGGCAGCGCGGCGGCGGCCGCCTCGCGAACCGGCCAGCGGACGCCCTGGCCGCCGATGACGTCGAGCGTGAGCCCGGCGTAGAACGGCACCGCGTCGAAGAGCTGCTTGGAGGCCATGGGCCCGGCGAGGACGCGGAGGTCCAGGCCGGCGCCCTGCGAGAGCTCGGCGATGACGCCCCAGCCGGGGCGCACCCCGGTGCCCGGAAGCCCCCTCGGCCCCTTCGGCCGGCCGATCGCCACCCGCAGCCGCTGGACGCGCCCGTCGGGGTGCACGAGCGTCCCCTCCTTCTCGGCGTAGGCCTCGGCGGGGAAGATGACGTCGGCGTGCTCGCGGACAGTGTCGGTCATCACCGACTCGTAGGCGATGACCGTCTGGGCGGCGCCCAGCGCCGCCTCCCACGCCCGGCGGTCGGGGTGGGTCCGCAGCGGGTCGGCGTGCCAGAGCAGCAGGGTGGAGAGGGTCCCGTCGGCGAGCGCGTCGACGAGCCGGCCCTGCTCGAGACCGGGACCGCCGAGCGACGCGTACCCCGGGCCGTGCCCAGGCGCGAAGCCCGCCTCGCGCAGCCCGCGCCCGTTCGGGGTCGCCGGAATCTCGAGCAGCCCGGCGCCGTCGCGCCCCGCCAGCCCGAGGCGGGCGGCGAGGTTGAGCAC
>CALMNS010000459.1 GCA_937871635.1 uncultured Solirubrobacter sp. | reverse complement strand
GCTCCACGCCCCGCCGGCGTTCGTCGCACGCGAGGCCGCCGGACTCGCCGCCTTCGCGGAGGTCATGCGCGCCGACGGGTGGGATCGCGAGCGGATCGTGGCGCTGCCCGACGTCGACCTGCCCTACTGGCACGGGCAGCGGCTCGCGCTCGAGCGACTGCTGCGCGACGAGGAGCTCCGCCCGGGGACCCGGCTCCTCGACGTCGGCGCGAACACGTGCTGGGCGTCGAACGCCTTCGCCGCGCGCGGGCTCGAGGTCATCGCGCTCGACATCGCCGCCGTCGACCTCCAGGGGCTGGCCACGGCGGAGCACTGGTTCGCCGCCCACCCCGGCCGGCACTTCGAGCGCGCGCTGGGGTTGATGTTCGACCTGCCGCTCGCCGACGGGGTGCTCGATGTGGTGTTCTGCTGCGAGGTGCTCCACCACAACGACCGGACCACCCTCCGCCGGACGTTCGCCGAGGCCTTCCGGGTCCTCAAGCCGGGCGGCCGGCTGCTCGCCGTCAACGAGACGGGCCGCTTCCCGCTGGCCCCCAACCTCCGTCCGGGCCGGGAGGTGGCCGAGTTCGCCGGCTACGAGCACGCCTTCTTCGCCCACGAGTACGCGCGCGCCGCCCGGCGGGCGGGGTTCGCGATCGAGTTCCGCGACCCCGCCTTCCACTGGTTCTTCCGCGACGAGCCCTGGGTCCTCGAGCCGGGCATCCGGCTGCGCCGCGCGCTCAAGCTGTCCGTGGCGAACCACGCCCGGGCCGACCCGCGCCTGCGCCGGGCCTACCGCGGCTGGCTCTACGCGGTCCGCGGCGGCCTCCAGCTCGCGTTCACCTGCCGCAAGCCCTGATGCCCGCCCGCCTGCTCATCGCCTGTCGGGACCGGCCCGGGATCGTCGCGGCGGTGGCGGGCTTCCTCTTCGGCCGGGGGGCGAACGTGGTCGCCTCCGACCAGCACTCGACCGGCCCGGCGGACGGGACCTTCTTCATGCGGATGGAGTTCGTCGGCGGCGGAGCCGACCTCAGCCCGGCGTTCGCGGCGCAGGTCGGCGAGCCGTTCGCGATGGAGTGGACCTACTGGCCCGACGAGCGGCCCAAGCGCCTCGCCATCCTGGTCTCCCGGGAGGATCACTGCCTGCTCGACCTGCTGTGGCGCCGGCGCCGGGGTGACCTCGCCGCCGACGTGCCGGTGGTCATCTCCAACCACCCCGACCACGCCGCGGACGTCCGGGCCTTCGGCGTGCCCTACGAGGTCGTCCCGGTCGCCGGGGCGCTGGCCAAGCCGGGCGCCGAGGCGCGGATGCTCGAGCTGCTCGCCGCCGCCGAGCCCGATCTGATCGTCCTCGCCCGCTACATGCAGGTCCTCTCGGGGGACTTCCTGGCCCGCGCCGGCGTCCCCGTGGTCAACATCCACCACTCGTTCCTGCCGGCGTTCCCCGGCGCGGACCCCTACACCCGGGCGCTCGAGCGGGGTGTGAAGATCGTCGGGGCGACCGCGCACTTCGTGACGGAGGAGCTCGACGCCGGCCCGATCATCGACCAGGACGTCGTCCGCGTCTCGCACCGCGACGAGGTCGCCGTGCTCGCGAGGCTCGGCCGCGACGTCGAGCGCCAAGTGCTCGCTCGGGCGGTTGCCGCGGTGGTCGACGACCGGGTCCTCGTCCACGAGGGCCGCACCATCGTGTTCTGAGGCTCAGGTGCCGCAGAAGGTGCGGTACGGCCCGAGGTCCGGCGTGGCCGGGCCCGCGTAGGCCTCGAGGCCGGGCCGTTCGTCGAACGGTCGGGCGACGACGTCGAGGAGCCGCTCGAACGGCTCGAGGTCGCCGGCGGTCGCCGCGTCCAGCGCCTCCTCCACCCGGTGGTTGCGCGGGATGTAGACCGGGTTGACCCGGTCCATGGCGTCCGCGACCGCCCCGGCCGCCCCGGCCCCGGCCGCCCCGGCCGCCCCGGCCCCGGCC
>CALMNS010000458.1 GCA_937871635.1 uncultured Solirubrobacter sp. | reverse complement strand
TGAGCAAGATCCCGCCCCGGCGCCGGACGAGGCGCGCCACCTCCGCGTGCAGCCACCGCGCGCAGGCCGCGCGCTCGGCCGGCAGCGGCGCGTTCTGAGGCGGCGCGCAGCGCACCGCGGCGGTGATGAACGCGTCGTGGAGCGCGAGGCCGTCGCCCACCCGGTCGGACTCCGGGCGGTTGGCGTATCCCGTCCGGTGCAGCGCACCGAACAGGAAGTCGCCCGAGCGGTCGCCGGTGAACAGGCGGCCGGTGCGGTTGGCCCCGTGGGCGGCCGGCGCGAGGCCGAGGATCAGCAGGCGCGCGGCGGGGTCGCCGAACCCCGGCAGCGGCCGCCCCCAGTAGTCCCAGTCGGCGTAGGCGGCCCGCCTCTCCGACGCGACGCGCTCGCGCCACTCGACCAGGCGCGGGCAGCGCCGGCAGCGGGTGACGTCCTCCTCGAGGGCCTGGAGCGCCGGCGGAGCGGTCAAGCGGGCGCGGCCGCCGCGGCCTCGCTCGCGGCCGCTGCCGCTGCCGCCTCGAGCATCCCGAACACGAGGCGCTCGATCACCGGCTCGAGGTCGGCGAGCGTGTCCGGCCGGCCCGTGCGCAGCTGGCGCGACGCGAGCTCCACCGTCGCCCCGACGATGGTGAAGGCGTCCTCGAAGGAGGGGATGCGCGCGACGAGCCCCCGGGCGGCGTCGGCCTCGTTGATCTCGTCGATGAAGCCGGCGAACGCGGCCAGGACCCGGTCGCGCCGCTCGATGGCCTTGGGGCCGGCGCCGATGATCTCCACCAGGAGGGTCTGGGACTCGTTGGGGAAGGCGGCGAGCGCGTTGAGGAAGGCGGCGACGGCGGCGCGGTAGCGGGTGGGGGGATCGTCCGGCAGGGCGCCGACGGCCTCGCGCAGGCCCGAGAGCACCGCGTGGGAGGAGACGTCGAACAACGCGACGATGCAGTCCTCCTTGTTGTCGAAGTGCACGTAGAAGGTCGCCTTGGACATCCCGGCCTCGCGGGCGATCGCCTCGGCGGTCGCGTCCGCGTAGCCCATCCGCGCGAAGACCGCGCTCGCGGCGCTGAACAGCCGCTGGCGCTGGCGGTCCTTGCGGACCTCCAACGGCGGTGCATGGCGCCCTCGTGGCGCGATCTCCCTCCCTGGCACTGAGGCCACCATACCCGTCCGGTGGGGGTCTCCTACCCTTCTGCGGATGCTGGCTCGCCGCTCGAGTGTCCTGGTGTGCGCCGCCCTGCTGAGCGCCTGCGGCGCGGAGGCGTCGACGGGTGTCGACGAGTTCTCCGGCGAGGAGCGCCGGGTCGCGCAGGTGGTCGCCGACCTCGGCACCGCCGGCGGGGACGGCGACGCCGCGGAGATCTGCTCCGAGGTGCTCACTTCCCAGCTCGCCGATCGCCTGAAGGCGGGCACCCGGACCTGCACGCAGGAGCTCGAGGACGCGCTCGGCGACGCGGACGAGTTCGGCCTCACCACCCGAGAGGTCGTCGTCAACGGGACGAGCGCGACGGCCCGGGTGGAGGCCGGGGGCGGCGGCATCCGGACGATCGACCTCGTCCGCCAGGGCAGCGGGTGGCGAGTGGCGTCCATTCGCCCGGCGTAGTAGGTTCCGCCGCCGGGTGACACGCCTCGACCGCCGACGCTTCCTCTCGTCGGTCGGCAAGGGGCTCGGGC
>CALMNS010000457.1 GCA_937871635.1 uncultured Solirubrobacter sp. | reverse complement strand
CGACGACGGCGACCGCCGTCCGCCACGGATCGCGCGCGAGGAAGCCGCCGTCCACCGGCTCGGTGCCGTGGCCCGCCGCCTCGACACGCGCGCGGACCTCGGCGACCTCGGCGCCGGTCGGCAGCTCGACGGTCCAGTGGCGCAGGCCGGCGGTGTGGGCGGGCGGGGGGCCGACGCCCTGGCCGTTCCAGACGTTGAAGCCGACGTGGTGGTGGTAGCCGCCCGCCGAGGCGAACACGGCTGAGCCCAGGTTGGCCTGGACCTCGAAGCCGAGCGCGTCGTGGTAGAAGCGCACGCCCCGCTCGATGTCGCCCACGTGCAGGTGCACATGCCCCATGCGCAGGCCCTCGCCGACCTGCGGGCTCGGCGGCTCCCCATCGACGATGGTCAGCAGCCCCGTGTCGAGCGGCGCTGGGCCCCGCGAGTACCCGAGGTCGGCGGGCCAGGCCTCGCGCGGGCGGTCGGCCGCCAGCTCGATGCCGTTACCGTCGGGATCCGACAGGTAGATCGCCTCGTGCGTGCGGTGGTCCGAGGCGCCGTCGATCGGCGTGTCCGTCGTGGCCAGGCGCACCGCGGCGCGGGCCAGCTCCTCCCGGCTCAGGTAGAGCAGGGCGTAGTGGTAGAGCCCCGCGTGGCGCCTGGCGGGGCGCGCCTGCGCGTCCTCGTGCAGGACGAGGGCGATCTCCGCACCGTCGCCCAGCGCGGCGGTGGTGGCCTCGTGGCCGTGGACCCGCAGGCCGAGCGCCCGCTGGTACCAGGCGACGGAGCGGTCGAGGTCGGCGACGGTGAGGTGCACGGCCCCGAGCCGCAGCGCCGGCGACAGCCGCGCGCCGCCGGGGGCGTCGGGATGGGTCTCGGTCGAGCTCATGCCACCAGTGTCGGACGCGGATGGGCAGCTCGGAATGGACGGCCTTGGCCGATGCATGGACGTCCGGCGCTCAGGCGGGGGAGGGAGCATCCGCCTGCCCCCGCAACCGCTCGCGGTAGGCTCCCGGCGCCTCGCCGTGGTGGCGCTTGAAGGCCCGCGAGAAGTACAGCGGGTCGCCGAAGCCGGCGCGGTGAGCGACCTCCCCGACGCTGAGGTCGGAGAAGCGCAGCAGCCGCTCCGCCTCGAGCATCCGGCGGTCGGTGATCAGCTCCTTGGTCCCCCGCCCGGTCACCTGCGAGAGCGCACGCGAGAGGGCGGCGGGCGGCACCCGCAACGCTTCGGCGTAGTGCCGGGTGTCGTGGTGGCGGGCGAAGTCGTGCTCGAGCAGGTCGACGAAGCGCCGGTGCAGCCCCGCCTCGGCGGCGTCCGGTCCGGCGGCGTCCCGACCGGCGTCGGGGTCCCACCGCCCGTCGCGCGCGGCGTCGTACCAGCGTCTCGCCCACAGCAGCAGCGCCGACAGGAGGTGGCGGTGCAGGTCGGCGGTGGACGCGTCCGGCGGACGGCGGGTCTCCGCGGCCAGCGTCGCGATCGTGGCCTCGAGGCGCCCGACCTCCTCGAGCGGGACCGCCACGGTCCGGGGGCCGCGGCCGCTCAGCAGCCATCCGGGGCCCGCCCGCCCGGCCGCGCCCTCCTCCAGCAACTCGTCCCCGAAGCGCACGACGGCGCCCGAGAGGCCGGTGGCGTGCTCGAAGACGTGGACCCGCCCGCGGCCGATCAGCGTGAGCGCGTTCGGCGCGATCGGGGAGACCTCGCCGTCGATGAGGTGATGGCCGCTCCCGCAGCGCGTCCAGATCAGCTCGTGGTAGTCGTGGCGGTGCGGCCGCCGCGGCCCGCGCTCCGCGCCGGTCCCGAAGCTCGCGTCCTCGAGCACCACGACCTCGAGCGACGGGCCCCGCTCGGGCAGGCGGTCGACCGCGATCTCACCGCGTGGCGGGCGCGGGGTCGGGACCGAGGGGGACACGGGTGTCGAGCACAGTAGGTCGTTCGGACTCGCCGCGCCGTTCCCCGGTGCCTCCGCCAGGCACATCGCGATCCCCTCGCGATGTGTCGCCTCGGCCCTCCTTCACCAGCGGCGGCAGGCAACGCGGCGCTGCTCGAGATGGTCCCCGCTTCGTCCCGCCCGGCGCCGGGCTCCTGGAGCGCACGGACTGGCGGCTGGCGCTGATCGCGCCGTTCCTCGACGCCCCGCCGGCGACGACCTCCTGAACCGCCGTCATCGCCCGCGTGCTCCGTCACGAGCGCGCCGTCGCGCGGACACGCCGGCTGGAGCGTTGAACGCGTCGAGCAACGCTTCGAGCGGTGGCGTCGCCGTCCTTGCGCCGGACATGCGCTCGCTGTCTGGGTCGGAGTCAGCGCCGCACACCAGCGGGCGTCGCGCAAGCTCGGCGGCCGCTTCCGTGTGCAAGTGGACCCTTGTCAACGGTCTATCGTCCGGGCCCGTCACCTCCCCGCCGCTCCGGCAGGAAGCCGAGAGAAAGGAACACCTCATGGAGTACCGCCCGCTTGGACGCACCGGCGTCCGGGTCTCTCAGCTTTGCCTTGGCACGATGATGTTCGGCGCCTGGGGGAACCCCGACCACGACGACTCGATCCGCATCATCCACGCCGCCCTCGACGCCGGGGTCAACTTCGTCGACACCGCCGACATGTACTCGGCCGGCGAGTCGGAGGAGATCGTCGGCAAGGCGCTCGCCGGCGGTCGTCGTGACGACGTCATCCTGGCGACGAAGTTCTGGGGTCCGATGGGCGAGGGCCCCAACCAAGGCGGCGCGTCGCGGCGCTGGGTCATCGAGGAGGTCGAGCACTCGCTGCGGCGGCTGGGCACGGACTGGATCGACCTCTACCAGCTGCATCGCCCCGTTCCCGGAACGGACATCGACGAGACCCTCGGGGCGCTCACAGACCTCGTCCAGCAGGGCAAGCTCCGGTACATCGGCTCGTCCTCGTTCTCCGCGAGCGAGATCGTCGAGGCGCAATGGGCGGCCCGCGACCGGCAGCTCCAGCGCTTCCGCACCGAGCAGCCGCCGTACTCCATGCTCGTCCGTGGCATCGAGGTCGACGTGCTGCCCACCGCCGCCCGCCACGGCATGGGCGTCCTCACCTACAGCCCGCTGTCCGGCGGCTGGCTCTCCGGGCGCTGGAGCGCCGACGCGACGCCGACCTCGCCGGCCCGGCAACGGCTCGTCGCGCGCTACGACATGTCGCTGCCTGAGAACCAGCGCAAGCTCGAAGCGGTCGAGCAGCTCGCGAAGGTGGCCGACGACGCCGGCCTGTCGCTGATCGAGCTGGCGATCGCCTTCGTCGTCAACCATCCCGCCGTGACCTCCGCGATCATCGGGCCGCGGACCATGGAGCAGCTCGAGAGCCAGCTGCCGGCCGCCGACGCGGTGCTCGACGACGCCCTCCTCGACCGCATCGACGCGGTCGTCCACCCCGGCGTCAACGTCAACTTCGCCGACACCAGCTACGGCGAGCAGGTGCTCACGCCCGCCTTCCAGCGGCGGTAGACGCCGGCCGACGACTTGATCGCACGGCCGACGATCGCCTCCGGGCCGCCGGCGCCGGAGCGGTCGGCGGTGTCCGGGAGGGTTCGCGTCAGACGGCGGTTCGGGGCAGGAGTCGCAGCGTCGTCGTGCGGGCCTCGTCGTCGTTGATCGAGGCGACGATGTCCGGATAGCGGCGACCGTACTTCTCGCGGTAGGCGACATCGACCTGGTCGAGCACGGCGCCGTCGGCGTCCTCGACCGTCACGTCCTTCTCGACGCCCGTCGTCGAGATGCGCGCCTGGCGGCTCGTGCGGGCGACGCCGTGCCACCCCCGGTTGGGGCCGTAGGCGGCGCGGACGTAGAGGTCACCGCCGACCCGCACGATCCAGATCGGCGTCGCACGACGCAGGTCGCCGTTGCGGCGCACCGGAGCGACCTCGACCTCGTCGGCGCCGCCGATGCGGCGCAGCTCGTCATCGGTCCACGCGGTCATGGGAGCGTTTCCCGCGCGCAGAAGGGCTTCAGCCGCAGCCCGTGTTGTTCCCGCAGCTCGAGCACGTGTAGCACGAGCCGGTGCGCTGCATCATGCCGCCGCACTGGTTGCAGGCCGGCCCGAGGTCCAGTCCGCGCAGGACGGCCGGGCGGGGCGGCGGGGTGTCGGTGAGGGCCGCCGTGGGCGGCTCAATCGCGCCGGCCATCGGGTTCGGGTTGGCGGCCGTCGGCGCCGCCGCGGACGCGGTGTCCCCGCTCGCCGAGACCGCGAGGTCCTCGCCCGACTTCCGGGCGCGGACCGCCGGGGTGAGGATCCCGAGGTCCTCCTGGGTGTCCGTGTCGAGGAAGCGGGACGCGAGCCAGCGCATGATGTAGTCCGGCATCGACTTCGCGAACGGGATCTCTGGGTTGAGCGTCATCCCCTCCGGCTCGAAGCGCATGTAAGCGAACTTGCGCACCAGGGTCTCGAGCGGGACGCCGTACTGCAGCGCGATCGAGACCGAGGTCGCGAAGGAGTTCATCATCCCCCGCAGGGTCGAGCCCTCCTTGCCGACGTCGGTGAGGAAGATCTCCCCGACCGAGCCGTCCTCGTACATCCCGGCGGTGATGTAGCCCTCGTGGCCGCCGAGCGAGAACTTGTGGGTGATCGACTGGCGCTCGCGCGGCATCCGCCGGCGCTTGGGCTCGTCGGCCCTGCGGGCCTTGGCCAGCGCGGTCTCGACCGCCTTCTCGACGTCGGCCTCCGTGTAGCCCTCGACCACGACCTGCGCGACCACGTCGGCGTCCTTGGCGTCCTGCGCGTCGGTCCGCAGCGCTTGGGCGGTCTTCGAGCCGTCGCGGTAGATGGCCAGCGCCTTGACCCCGAGGCGCCACGCCGCGGCGTAGGCGTCGGCGATGTCCTCAACGGTCGCCTCCTGCGGCATGTTGACCGTCTTGGAGATCGCCCCGGAGAGGAACGGCTGGACGGCGCCCATCATCTTGATGTGGCCCTCGTGGCTGATCGCCCGCGAGCCGACCGCGACGTCGAAGACCTCGAGGTGCTCGTCGAGCAGCCCGGGCGCTCCGACGATCGAGTTCGTCGCGTCGACGTGGGCGACGATCTTCGCCACCGTCTCGTCGTCGTAGCCCAGCGTGCGCAGCGCCATCGGGACGGTCTGGTTGACGATGGTCATCGTCCCGCCGCCGACGAGCTCCTTGTACTTGACCAGCGAGAAGTCCGGCTCGACGCCGGTCGTGTCGCAGTCCATGAGGAAGGAGATCGTCCCCGTCGGGGCGAGCACGGTGGCCTGAGCGTTGCGGTAGCCGGAGAGCTCGCCGAGCGCGACCGCCTCGTTCCAGCTCTCCCGCGCCGCCTCCACCAGCGCCGTGTCGACGATCGCGGCGTCCGGGATCGCGTAGGACGCGTCACGGTGCATCCGCATGACGTGGTTGTGGGCCTCGCGGTTCTCCGCGTACTTGTCGTACGGCCCCATCGCGTCGGCCACGCGCGCCGACTGGGCGTAGGCGCGGCCCGTCATCAGGGCGGTGATCGCCGCCGCGGCGGCCCGGCCCTCGTCGGAGTCGTAGGCCATCCCGTTGGCCATCAGGTAGGCGCCGAGGTTCGCGTAGCCCAGCCCGAGCTGACGGAAGGCGCGGGCGTTGTCACCGATCGCCTCCGTCGGGTAGCTCGACGGCGAGACGACGATCTCCTGGGCGAGCAGCACGATGTCCACCGCGTGCTCGAACCGCGGGACGTCGAAGCTCCCGTCCGGCCGGCGGAAGCGCATCAGGTTCAGCGACGCGAGGTTGCACGCCGAGTCGTCGACGTGCATGTACTCGCTGCAATTCGCGACGACGAGGCCGTCGACGATGTAGGAGTGGTGCAGCGGCTCGGAGAGGTTGTAGACCGCTTCTTGGCCGTCGTCCTCGCGCGCCACGAGCTCCGTCCCGGCCTTCGTCCGGTAGCGCTTCGTCGACCCGAGGAGGGAGGCGAGCGCGGCCTCCTTGCGCGGGGTCGAGAACCCGATGGCCTCGGCGAAGCGCTCGAGGTCCGAACCCGTGACGCGGAGGTCGAAGCCCTCGCGCGACAGGTACTGGACGGTGGAGCCGTCCTTGCGCGTGTAGCGGAAGGTCGACTCCCCCGCCTCGGTCGTGCGGTAGATCGTGCCTCGCACGCCGAAGGTGTTGAGCAGCCGCTGGACATCGCGGAGGAGTGCCTCGCTCCGGCTGCCGAGCCCCGCGTAGCGCGTGCCCTTGCCGTTGCCCTCGATCCGCGCGACGCACCCATCGGCGCCGAACAGGCCACGGAGGAACGCCGACTGCACCTCGACCGGCGCGGTGAAGACGCTGGCGGGAACCCGCTTGCCGTGCGCTCGGCTGCTCGTCACTCCGAGGCCGCTGAAGAACTCGCGGACGGCCGAGCTCCCGACCCGCAGCTGAGCGGTGCCGTTGTCCATGGTCTGCTCGGAGACCCCTCCGACCAGCTCGGTCAGCAGCGCCTTGTGGGACTCGAGAAGGCCGTCCTCGACGTCGTCGCCGCCGTAGACCCACTCCGTGCGGCCGGCCGTCAGGTCGCCGTCGCCGATGAGGTGACCGGTCAGCTCGGCGAGTCCCTCAGACCAGGTCCGGGGCAGGTCACGCTCGACCGTGGTGCCGCCGACGCGGGAGACCGCGCGAGCCGTGACCGCGACGGGCAGCTGCCAGGTCGCCGCGGTGGTCGGCGTGGCGACGTCGTTGACCAGCACGAGGTCGTCAGTCGCCAGATCCTCCGCCGCGACGTACCCCCGGTTGATCGTCCAGAGCCGGTGGTTCGGCGTGCACCGAAGCTCCTGGCCGTTGGCGAAGCGCAGGCGCAGGATCGGCTTGACGCCCGTCTGCATGACCCGCAGCGGCGTCGTGGCCACGACACCGGACCCCTTCGCCGCCGGCGTCGACCCGTTCTCGCCCGCGGTGGCGCGGTGGGTGAAGACCTCGAAGCGCTCACCGGCATTCCAGCGCTCGAAGAGCTCGGCGAAGGGCATCAGCCCGCGCGTCGTGTGCACGCGGGCGTCACCCGGGAAGCAGGGGTTCGAGGCGTTGATCCGACCCGAGTTCGGCGACGTGTGCCACTGGTTGATGATCGTGTCGAACTGGACGCCGGGATCCGCGCAGCGCCAGGCGGCCTCGGCGATCTCGCGCATCAGCTCGCGGGCAGGGATCGGCTCGCCGACCGGCTCCCCCGTGGTGCGCGCGATCAGGTTCCAGTCCTCGTCGTTCTCGACGGCGTGCATGAACGCGTCGGTGATCCGCACGGAGTTGTTCGCGTTCTGATACTGGATCGACTTGAAGCCGTCGCCGTCGATCGACATGTCGAACCCGGCGTCGCGCAGCGCGGCGGCCTTGTCCTCCTCCTTGGCCTTGCACCAGATGAACTCGCGGATGTCCGGGTGGTCGACGTCGAGGACGACCATCTTCGCCGCCCGGCGCGTCTTGCCGCCCGACTTGATCGTGCCGGCCCACGAGTCGGCGCCGCGCATGAAGGAGACGGGCCCCGAGGCGGTGCCGCCCTTCGACAGCGGCTCGGTGGAGCCGCGGATGTTCGACAGGTTGATGCCCGAGCCCGACCCGCCCCGGAAGATGCGCCCCTCGCGCGTGTTCCAGTCGAGGATCGAGTCCATCGTGTCCTCGACGGAGAGGATGAAGCACGCCGAGCACTGGGGCTGCTCCTCGAAGCCCACGTTGAACCAGACGGGCGAGTTGAACGCCGCCATCTGGTGCAGGAGGATGTGGGTGAGCTCGGCCTCGAAGGCGTCGGAGTCCTCCACGGAGGCGAAGTAGCCGCGGGCGCGGCCCCAGTCGGCGATCGTGCCGGTCACACGGCCGATCATCTGCTTGACCGAGCGCTCGCGGGCGGGGGAGCCGATCTGGCCGCGGAAGTACTTCTGGGCGACGATGTTCGTCGCGTTCTGCGACCAGGTGGCCGGGAATTCCACGTCCGTCTGCTCGAACGAGCCGACGGCGGCCGTGCGCGACTCCCACTCGACGGCGTCGAAGGGATGGACGCCGGGCTCTGTGAACAGGCGCCGCACGGTCATCGCCTCCGCACCCGTGGTGGCGGTGGTGGAGGTGGACTGCGGCGTTGTCGACATGCTTCTGGCTCCTCTCGCACGGCCTGCTCGCTCGGCGGCCGGACTGGCTTCGTTCGGGTGGAGGAGACTCCCGCGTGGGTCGGACGGAAGCGAAGTCGGCTCCCGCTCACTGCGATCTATTTTACCGCGCGCGACGCCTGCAACGGCTCGCCCGGGCTGCCGGGCCGGGGCTGCCACCCTGCCCGGTCGCCGTGCGCCTCCGCCGCCTCGTCCCCATCCTCTGCCTCGCCCTGCTCGCCCCCGCGG
>CALMNS010000456.1:1907-3037 GCA_937871635.1 uncultured Solirubrobacter sp. | reverse complement strand
GCCCGGAACATCTCGGTGGTCCGGGGCAGCAGCTCCCCGGTCCCCCAGTCGACGATCACCCCGTACTGGCGCACGAGGTCGAGCACGTCGAGGTCGCCGCCGCGGTAGCGCTCGGCCACCTCCTCGGCGTCCGCCGACAGCCAGCCCACGCGCTGGGAGCGGATGCGCTCGCGCGCCTGCTCGGTCCCGGCCTCGTCGACCTCGAACTGCGACAGGTCGGCGTCGACCTCGCGGATGACCACCCCGTAGTCCGTGAGGGCGCGGGCCACGGTGACGTAGTCGTCGGCCACGTCCTCGCAGACCGCGGCGGGGTCGCGCTCGAGCGGGTCGCCGAACCCGCCGCCGCCGGCCGACGGCCGGGTGAAGCGGTCGCCCTCGACGATCGGCTCGTTGGAGAAGATCGCGCCCAGGAAGCGCTGGTGCTCGTCGCCCTTGTTGAGCCACACCCCGTGCGGGAGCGAGGGCAGGCCGCCCTTGATCCCCCAGGTGATCGAGCGCGCGCGGTCGCAGCAGTAAGAGGCGACCGTGCTCTCGGCCTGGGTGATCGTCCCGCCCTTCTCCACGCCGCAGCCGCCGCGGAAGCGCCCCGGGCCGCCCGAGTCGGCGAGGATCTCGTGGCCGCTGGTGAGCACCGGGGAGAGCCGCTCCTGGCCCTCGAGCGGCTGGACGGCGAGCCCGACGCCGAACACGGGGGACGTGCAGTTGGAGCCGTCGCGCCCGTTGCGCCCGCCCCAGCCCCCGACCATCCAGTCGTACCACATGAAGAAGGGGCGCTCGTCCGTCCGCGCGTCGCGGCCACCGACCAGCAGGTACTCGAGGTTGAACGAGCAGGCGATCGCGCGCTCGGGCATGATCTCCGACCAGATCTCGAAGATCGCGTTCATGATCTTCTCGTAGGGGCCGGAGCAGAACCCGGTCACCGCGATGGGCCACGGCGCGTTGACCACGGTGCCCTCCGGCCCGAGGTCGATGTCGACCGCCCGGTAGAAGCCCGAGTTGAGCGGCACGTCGGGGAAGAACGTCTTCGTGCCCCCGGCCACCCCGGACATCGCGCTGCCGAAGCCCGCGTTGAGGAAGGTGCCGACCGCGGGATGCGACCCCGAGAGGTCGTAGCGGATCTGGTCCCCGTC
>CALMNS010000456.1:0-1897 GCA_937871635.1 uncultured Solirubrobacter sp. | reverse complement strand
GCTTGACCTTGATCGGCACGAGCCCCTCCTCGCGGCTCGGGTCGGAGTCGATGTAGTCCTCGGTCTCCCACGTCCCGTCGGGCAGCTCGGCGATCCGCCGCCGCGTGAGGCGCTCGACGTAGTCCTGGACCTCGTCGAAGGCGGTGACGATCGTGTCCCCGCCGTACTTGTCGACCAGGCGGAGGATCTCGCGCTCGCAGACCCGGGTCGCCTCGGCCTGGGCCCGCAGGTCGCCCTCGGTCGCCTCCGGGGCGCGGGTGTTGGAGAGGATCAGGCGGGCGACGTCGTGGAGGTAGCGGCCGGCGTCCCAGATCCGCACGGGCGGGATCCGGGTCCCCTCGCCGAAGTGGTCCTTGGCGGTGATGTCGAACGAGCCCGGCACGCTGCCGCCGACGTCGGCCCAGTGGCCGTTGGACTGCGCGTAGGCGATCACCGCGCCGTCGTGGAAGATCGGGCGGATGATCGAGACGTCGTTGAAGTGCGTGCCCCCCAGGTACGGGTCGTTGACCGCGAAGACGTCGCCCAGGTTGATGTCCTCCCCGAACGCCTCGATGACGGCCTTGGCCTTGAAGTGCAGCGTGCCGACGTGGACGGAGATGTCCTGGCTGCCCTGCATGACCGTGTTGCCGTCCGCGTCGCACAGCGCCGAGGAGAAGTCGCGGGCGTAGATCACGAACGAGTGGCAGGTGCGCAGGATCTGCTCCGCCATCAGGTCCACCGCGGTGATGAACGAGTTCTTGAGGACCTCGAAGGTGACCGGGTCCAGCGGGCGCTCGGTGGTGCTCATGCGGACTCCTCCGTGGAGATGGCCATGCGGATGATCAGGTGCTCGTCGACCTCCGCGACGACGCCGGGCGGGACGACGACGGTCGAGTCGAGCTGGTGGACGATCGCCGGGCCCTCGAGCCGCGCGCCGGCCGGCAGGTCCGAGCGGTCGTAGATCGGGGTGTCGGCGGCCTCGTCGAGCTCGTCGAAGTGCACGGCGCGGGTGGTGAGCGGCTCGGGGAGCTCCGCGGCGCCGGTGACGGCGTGGCGGGCCAGCTCGGGCTTGGGCGTCACGCCGACCGCCTTGAGCGCCAGCTGGTAGATCTCGACCGGCGCTCCGTCGCGCCGATAGGCGAACTCGCGCTCGTGCTCGTCGTGGAAGCGGGCGACGACGTCGTCGAGCGAGTCGAGCCCCACGCCGACGGTCACCGCGAGCGACCGCCACTGGCCCAGGTAGCGCATGGCGATCGTGCGCTCGAAGCTCATGCGCCCCTCCTCGACGCCCTCGGCGGCCAGCCGCTCGCGGCCCTCGGCCTCCAGCGCGGCGAACTCGGCCTCGACCTCGGAGAGCACCGCGTCCTCGATGCGGCGCAGGTACATCTCCGACAGGTCGTGGCGCACGTCGACGAGCAGGCAGCCGAGCGCCGAGGTGATCCCCGGGTTCGGCGGGACGAGGACGGTCGGGATGGAGAGCTCCTTGGCCAGCGCGGCGCCGTGCAAGGCGCCCGCCCCGCCGAACACGACCAGCGCGAACTCGCGCGGGTCGTAGCCGCGGCGGATCGAGATGAGCCGGACGGCGTCGGCCATGTTGGCGTTGGCCACCCGGATCACCGCGCGGGCGGCGTCCGTGGTCCCCAGCCCGAGCGGCTCGGCGATGCGGCCGAGGGCCGCCTCGGCCGCCGACCGGTCGAGCGTGACGGCGCCGTCGACCAGCGCGCGCCACCAGGCCTGGGCCTGGGCGAACCGGTCCGGGCCGGACGACTCGAGGCGCGCCGCCTCGCCCCAGCCCACCATCCCCTCGCCCTGCTGCACCCAGGCGAAGCCGGCGTCCTGCGGGAGCAGGGCGAGCAGGTCGCCGGGGTCGTCGATCCGCGTCGTCGCGACGTGCAGCACGTCGACGGCGGAGGCGGGG
>CALMNS010000455.1 GCA_937871635.1 uncultured Solirubrobacter sp. | reverse complement strand
GGCCTTCGGGCCGACCGACCTCGGCTCCCCCTACCAGGGGCAAGTCGCCGCCACCGAGAGCCGGTACGGAATCCGATAGCGTTCCGCCCATGTGGCACGCCGTCCTCACCCTGGCCGCCGCGGCGAACGAGGACGGTGCCGCGGAGCCCTCGAAGGCGCCCTTCTACATCGCCGGGCTGGTGCTCACCGCCTACGCCGTCGTGGTCGCCGCGCTGGGCATCGTCAAGCACGACTTCCCGGCCTCGCGCGGCGCGGCGACCGGGGTCATCGGCCTCGGCGGGCTGCTCGTGCTCGCCACCATGGCGAGCACCATCCTGACCTCCTAGCCCGGCGCCAAAGCGGGTAGGTTCCCGTCCATGGGAACCGAGGAGCAGAGCGAGAACGGCGGCGGCGTGGCCACCGCCTCCGACACGCTGTCCATCACGGACAACCGGACGGGACAGCAGTACGAGATCCCGGTCGAGGACGGGACAATCCGGACGATGGCGCTCCGCGACATCAAGGTCTCCGAGGACGACTTCGGGCTGATGGGCTACGACCCCGCGTTCCTCAACACGGCGTCCACCCGATCCCAGATCGGCTACATCGACGGCGACGCCGGGATCCTCGAGTACCGCGGCTACCCCATCGAGCAGCTCTGCGAGAAGTCGACCTACCTCGAGGTCGCCTACCTCCTCGTCCACGGCCAGCTGCCCACCCAGCCGCAGCTCGACCAATGGGTGCACTCGATCACCATGCACACCTTCGTCCACGAGAACGTCAAGAAGTTCGTCGAGGGCTTCCGCTACGACGCCCACCCGATGGGGATGCTGCTCGCCTCCACCGGCGCGCTCTCCACGTTCTACCCCGACGCCCCGGAGGTCAAGGACGAGGCGATCCGGTACTCCCACGTCATCCGGCTCATCGCGAAGATGCCGACGCTCGCCGCCTTCGCCTACCGCCACAACATGGGTCAGCCCTACGTCTATCCCGACAACGAGCTCGACTACCCCGGCAACTTCCTCTCGATGATGTACAAGATGTCGGAGATCAAGTACGAGCCCGATCCCCGGCTCTCGCGCGCGCTCGACGTCCTGTTCATCCTGCACGCCGACCACGAGCAGAACTGCTCGACGAACGCGGTGCGGGCCGTCGGCTCCTCGCAGGTCGATCCCTACAGCGCGGTGGCCGCGGGCGTCGCGGCGCTCTACGGCCCGCTGCACGGCGGCGCCAACGAGCAGGCGCTCAGGATGTTGCGCCGGGTGGGCTCGGTGGACAACATCGAGGACTTCCTCAAGGGGGTCAAGGACGGCAAGGAGAAGCTCCAGGGCTTCGGCCACCGCGTCTACAAGAACTACGACCCGCGGGCGCGGATCATCCGCAACCACCTCGACGACGTCTACGAGGTCACGGGCAAGAGCCCGCTGCTCGAGATCGCCTCCGAGCTCGAGAAGCGCGCGATGGACGACGAGTACTTCACCTCGCGCAAGCTCTACCCGAACGTCGACTACTACTCCGGCCTGATCTACGAGGCGATGGGCCTGAACGCCGGGATGTTCCCCGTCATGTTCGCCATCCCCCGGACGAGCGGGTGGATCTCGCAGTGGCTCGAGATGATCGACGACCCGGAGCAGAAGATCGCCCGCCCGCGGCAGATCTACACCGGCGCCCGGAACCGCGACTACGTCCCGGTGGGCGATCGGAGCTAGCTCACAGTACGAACCTGCGTTCGGTATCACTATGCAACCGTGGTACCGCACACCTACACCCTCCCCGACGGACGCGCCTTCGTCGTGCGGCACATCCGGCCGGACGACAAAGCCCGGCTCGCGGCCGGGCACGCCCGGCTGAGCGAGGAGAGCGTCCGCCGGCGCTTTCTCGCCTCCAAGCCGAGCCTGACCCGCGGGGACCTGCGCTACCTCACCGAGGTCGACAGCGTCGACCACCTCGCCATCGTCGCGGTGCAAGCCTCCGACCCGGAGGCGCTGGTCGCCGTGGCCCGGTGCATCCGGCTCCCCGAGCGCCCCGACTTCGCCGAGTGGGCGATCGTGGTAGGCGACCCGCTGCAGGGCCTCGGGCTGGGCGGGCACCTCGCCCGCACGCTGGCCGAGGAGGCCGCCCGGGTGGGCATCCGCGGCTTCACCGCCACCCTCTACGGCGAGAACCAGCCCACCCAGGCGCTGATGCGCTCGATCACCCGCGATCTGCACGGTGGGTGGGCCGGTCCCGGCGTGCGCGAGCTCGCCGGGGAGCTGCGCGCCGCCGCCTGACCTCCAGGCGGAGCGGCGGGCCCGCTCGGGTGGGGCGGCGGGACCGTTCGCGCGGGCCGACGCCGTAGGTTCTCCCCGTGCCGTAC
>CALMNS010000454.1 GCA_937871635.1 uncultured Solirubrobacter sp. | reverse complement strand
GGGTGGAGGCGGGCGCGGAGCGCACGCGGCTCACCTTCCGCCGCCTCTCCGGCCTGGACCGCTCGGGGCCGCCGCCGCCCCAGACCGTGGCCGGCCAGCCGCTGAACCCGTGGACGATCCCGAACGCGATCGGCTACGTCCGGCTCGCGCTCATCCCGCTCTTCGTCCGCGAGGGGCTGCGCGCCCCCGGGGGGCGCGGGGCGCGGCCGGCGCAGCTCTACGCGATCATCGCCTGGAGCGACTACGCCGACGGGATCGCCGCCCGCCTCACGGGCCAGTACTCACGCATGGGCACGCTGCTCGACCCCCTGGTCGACCGGCTGCTGGTCATCTCGGGCACGGCGGTGTGCTGGCATCACCGCCTGCTGCCGCGCCCGGCCCTCGCGGTGCTCGTCGCCCGCGAGGGGGGGATGCTCTACCTCGCGCGCTGGGGCCTCCGTCGGGGCCTGGACTCGACGGTGAACTGGCTCGGCCGCGCCGGCGTCTGGCCCGTCATGTCGGCGCCGTTCTTCGCCATGGTCGGGCACCGCCGGATCTCGCGGGCGTGCCTCTACACCGGCCTCCCCCTCATGCTGGGCGCGAGCTTCCGCTACCTGCGCTCGGCCCGCCGCCAGGCGGCCGCCCAGCAGGCGGGTCGCCTCTGACCCTCAACTTGGCCTCGACCCCCGCTGATAGGCTCCGACCATGATGGATACCTTCCCCGATCTGGGTTCGCTCTCTGACCAGGAGCTCAAGGACCTCATCCAGCAGCTGACGGACAACGAGCAGGAGGTCTCCTACCAGCGCAGGATCCTGCACGGGAAGATCGACATCCTGCGCGCCGAGCTCGTCAACCGGCTGCGCAAGAGGCACGAGGGGGGCGAGGACGTCATCTCGGGCGCCGACGTCGAGCGGCTGACGGACATCCTGGCCGGCCGGGCCGGCAGCGGGTCCGAAGGCACCGAGTAGGCGCGGCCACCGCGCCCGTGGCCATGCGACGCTGTCCCGACTGCGGGTACGAGAACCCGGAGGACGCGAACTTCTGCGCGCACTGCGGCGCGTCGCTGGCGGGCGCCGCGGCGGCGCCTGACTCGGCGACCACCGCCACCTACGTCATCGATGCCGACGGTGAGCTGCGCCCCGTCGACGTCGACGAGGTGGCCGCCGCGGGCGGGGCGCTCGTCATCCGCTCGGGCGGCGGGCGGGTCGGCCAGTCCTTCCCGCTCAGCGGCGATCGCCTGACCATCGGGCGCTCGCCCGACGCCGAGGTGTTTCTCGACGACGTGACCGTCTCGCGCAACCACGCCGTGCTCGTGCACCGCCACGGCGGCTGGTTCCTCGACGACTCGGGTTCGCTGAACGGGACCTACGTGAATCGCAGGCGGATCGACTCGCACCGCCTGGAGGACGGCGACGAGCTGCAGGTCGGCAAGTACAAGCTGACCTACCTGGCGCGGTGATCGCCCTGGACGCCGACGAGGTCGTCGAGGCAGCCGCCGTCGAGCCCCCGCCCACCGCCGGGACGAAGTCGCTGACCATCGGCGCGGTGGTCAAGGCGCTGGTGGCGGAGTTCCCCGACATCTCGATCTCCAAGGTCCGCTACCTCGAGGACCAGAAGCTGCTCGCGCCCCGGCGCACCCCGGGCGGCTACCGGCTCTACTCGGCGGGCGACGTCTCCCGGCTGCGGACCATCCTGCGGCTCCAGCGCGACGAGTTCCTGCCCCTGCGGGTCATCCGCCAGGAGCTCGCGGGCGGCCGGACGGAGGCCGACATCGCCTCACCGGCCGCCACGGCCGACGAGGGCGCCGCCACGGCGCCGGGGCGGGGAGCGGCCACGCTCCGGCGGGCGTCGTTCTCGCTGCGCGACACGGGCGCGCTGTACTCGCTCGACGACGTAGTGGAGGAGACGGGCGCAGAGCGCCGGCTGGTCGCCGAGCTCGAGGAGTACGGGATCATCGCCGGGCAGGCCCGGTCGGGCACGGCGGCGGGGGCGGGGGGCGGGACCCGCTACTACGACGAGACGGAGCGCGAGATCGTCCGCGCGGTCGCCGAGCTGGCCCGCTACGGCGTGGCCGGGCGCAACCTGCGCGTCTTCCGGACGAGCGCGGACCGCGAGTCCCAGCTGCTGCAGCAGATCCTCGCCCCCGCGCTGCGCTCGCGCAACCCGGAGCGCCGGCGCGAGGCGATCGAGGCGCTCGAGAACCTCGCCGCGGTGGCCTCGCACCTCAAGCACCTGCTCCTCGTCCGCGACCTGCGGCGCGTGGCCAAGTGAAGGCCGCCGGCGCGGTGGACCTCCGCGCGCACATCCGCGACATCCCGGACTTCCCGAAGCCCGGCATCGTGTTCAAGGACATCACCCCGCTCCTGCTCGATCCGGCGGCGGTCGACTCGGCCCTCACCGAGATGGCCGGCTGGGCCCGACCGCGCGCGCCCGCGTTCGTCGTGGCCGCCGAGGCGCGCGGGTTCATCCTCGGCACGGCGCTCTCGCGGGAGCTGGGGGCGGGCTTCGTCCCCGCCCGCAAGCCGGGCAAGCTCCCGGCCGACACCGTCTCGGCGGAGTACATCCTCGAGTACGGCGTCGACGCCCTCGAGGTCCACGCCGACGCGCTCTCCGACGGGGCGCGGGTGCTCATCCACGACGACCTGCTGGCCACGGGCGGCACCGCCCTCGCCCTCGCCGAGCTGGTGGAGAAGATCGGCGGCCAGGTCATCGGCTTCGTCTTCCTGATCGAGCTCGGGTTCCTGCGGGGGCGCGAGCGGCTCGAGGGCTACGACGTGCACGCCCTCATCGGCTACGACGCCGAGTGATCTGCGGGCGCGGTCACCGATGACCACGCGCCGCTCCCGCCTGGTCGCCGCGCCGGCGAAGGAGGTCTGGCGGCTCGCCTCCGACCCGGAGTCGCTTCCCCGCTGGTGGCCGGCCACCCAGCGCGTCGAGCAGGTCTCGCGCGCGGGGTGGACCTCGGTGCTCGTCTCCCCGCGCGGGCGCCCCGTGCGGGTCGACTACTCCGTCTCGACCACGGAGCCGGGCCGGCGGCGGCGCTGGCGCCAGGAGGTCGAGGGGACGCCCTTCGAGCGGCTCTTCGCGTCCGTGGAGTACGAGCTGCGCCTCGAGGTGGCCCCGGGGCGGCCCGACGCCACCCAGGTCGAGCTCGTCGTCGAGCAGCAGGCGCGGGGCTGGGCCCGCTTCGGCGGCCCGCAGCTCAAGCTGGCGGCCCGCCGGCAGCTCGACGGCGCCCTGACCGGCCTGGCCGAGGTGCTCGAGTGAGGCGCGAGCAGGTCTTCTCGGGGTGGGGGGAGCCGGGCGCGGGGCCCTCGCTGCCCGAGCACGCCGCCGGCTTCCTGCGCTCCCAGCTCGGCGTCGACGGC
>CALMNS010000453.1 GCA_937871635.1 uncultured Solirubrobacter sp. | reverse complement strand
GTCCTCGAGGGCCGCGGTCACGCCGGCGTCGCCGCGCGCCGCCTCGAGGTCGAGGCGGTGCGACTCGGGCCGCAGCTCGCGCAGGAACGCCTCGCAGCGCTCGAGCGCGCCCGGGGTCTCGAGCTGGTCGGCCAGCACGGGCGTGAGGCTGAGCGTGACCCGCCCGGGGGCCTCGTCGAGCACCTCGACGAGCGGCACGTAGGAGGTGGCCACCGCCTCCCAGAGCCACTCCTCGCCGAACGGCCACGTCCCGAAGCCCTCGACGTAGGGCATGTGGGTGTGCAGGACGAGGGCGAGGACCCCGTCGCCGCGCGCGGTCAACGCCGCAGCACGGCCACGAAGTCCAGCGCCCGGTCGAGGGATCGGGTCCCGCCCGCCCGCAGCGCGAAGTCGCGGACCGAGATCGCGGGGTTGAACCACGCGTAGAACGGCGTCGTCAGGCGCAGCGCGGCGTGCACGTCGTCCCAGCGCGCCCGCTCGATCGCCCACTGGTGGACGCGCAGCTTGCGGGCGTGGAAGAGCCCGTAGAGCTCGACGCGGCCGAAGTGCCGCTCGCAGAGCGCCCGGTACTCCTCGGCGCGGTACTCCTTGACGTGCCAGGGGTTGCCGGACTTCTCCGCGCCCGCCGGGGCGAGGGTGAGGACGTTCGGGGTGGAGACGAAGGCGACGCCGTCGCGGCCGACGAGCTCGCGCAGCCGCTCCATGACGGCGTCCGGGTCCTGCACGTGCTCGATCGTCTGCAGGAAGACGGCGGCGTCCACCTCGCCGTCCCACAGCTCGATCATGGCGCGCTCGAAGCTGAGCGTCGGAGGCCGGGAGTACTTGAGCCGCGCGTGCTCGTGGGCCTCGGGGTTGGCGTCGACGCCGACCACCGAGCGGGCGCCGCCGCGGGCGAGCACCGCGCTGCCGTAGCCCTCGCCGCAGGCGAGGTCCACCACCCGCCGGCCGGCCACCCGCGCCGCGATCCACTCGTAGACGGCGAGATGGCGCCGGAACCAGTAGTTCTCCTCGGGGACGTCGGGCAGCGTGCGCTCCCCCGTGAGCTCGAGCGGCGGCACGCCGGGCGGCTGGTCGCGCTGGAGGTAGCGGTGCGAGGCCAAGGCGGCGGGCAGGCTATCCGGCCCCGCCGAGAGAGCCCGCCCACGCGTCGGCCTGCTCGCGCAGCGCGGCGAGCCGCGCCTCGTCCATCCGCCGCAGGCCGGCGAGCGGGCCGCGCATCCGCCGGTTCTGCGCGAACGCGTCGCGGTGGCGGGCCATGAAGTCCCAGTAGAGGGCGGTGACCGGACAGGAGCGGGGCTCGTAGCGGCAGTCGCCGCAGTAGGTCGACATCCGGTCGACGTAGTTGCCGCCGCCCGCGTAGGGCTTGGTCATCATCACCCCGCCGTCGGCGAAGGTGGCCATCCCCGCCACGTTGGGGGCCATGACCCACTCGGCCCCGTCGATGAACGACGCCTGGAACCACTCGACCGCCTCCCACGGGCGGACGCCGAGGGTGAGCGTGAGGTTGCCGAGGATCATCAGCCGCTGGATGTGGTGGGCGTAGGCCGTGTCGTGGACGTCGGCGAGCGTCGCGCGCAGGCACTCCGCGTCGGTCTCCCCGGTCCAGAACGCCTCGGGCAGCGGCCGCTCGGCCCCCAGCGCGTTGACCTCGCGCCACTCCGTCCCGCGCAGCCAGTACATGCCCCAGATGTACTCGCGCCAGCCGATCACCTGCCGGATGAAGCCCTCGGCCGACTGGAGCGGAACGCCGCCGCGCTCGTAGGCCGCCTGCACCGCGCGGCAGACGTCGAGCGGGTCGATCAGCCAGAGGTTCAGCGACGAGGAGAGGCGCGAGTGGTAGAGCCAACGCTCCCCGCCGACCATCGCGTCCTGCCAGGGGCCGAAGCCGGCGAGCCGGTGCGCGACGAAGTCCTCGAGCGTGCGCACCGCCTCGGCGTGGGTGGCGGGCCAGATCCGCGGGCCGTCGTGTCCCGTCTCCGGGAGGCCCATCGCGTCGAGGTCGGCGCGGACCCCGGCGTCGATCTCGTCCTCCTCGGGCAGCCACGGCGCGGGGGCCGACAGCGAGGCGTCGCCCGGCCGGCGGTTCTCGCGATCGAGGTTCCAGCGCCCGCCCTCGGGCCGGCCGCCGTCCGCGACGAGCAGATCGAAGCGGCGCCGCTGGTCGCGGTAGAAGTCCTCCATCACGAGGCGGCGCCGGCCCTCCGCCCAGGCCGCGAAGTCGGCGGGCGCGGTGAGGAACTGGGTGCTCGGGATGAAGCGCACGCGGCCGCTGCGGGCGAGCGCGGTGCGCGACGGGATCGAGTTCGGCTCCGCGCAGACGACCTCGTCGCCGAGCTCGGCGATCACCTCGCCCATGCGGGCCACGCCCCGCCGCTCGACCACCTCGACCTCGCCGCGCTCACGCAGCTCGGCGGCGAAGTGGCGCATCGCCGAGAGGACGAGGTGCCGGCGCTGGCGGTGCAGGCGGACGCGGCTCATGGCCGCGCGCGACTCGATGATCAGGACGCGGTCGGCGCCCGCGAGCGAGGGGTTGGCGTGCGAGAGCTGGTCGCCTAGGACCAGCGCGGTGTGGCCCACCGCGGCTACGCCTTGGGGACGTCGCGGTAGCGCTGCAGCGCGACCTCGCGCTCGCGGCGGGGGTCCACGATCGGCGCGGGGTAGTCGCGGCCGATCACGCAGCCGGCCATCTGCTGGTCGATCTCGGTCATCGTCCACGGCTCGGCGAGGTGCGCGTCGTCGACGCCGGCGAGCTCGGGCACCCAGCGGCGCACGTACTCCCCGTCGGGGTCGAAGCGCTTCTGCTGGAGCACCGGGTTGAACATGCGTTGGAAGGCGGGCGCCGGGTCGACGCCGACCGAGGCGATCCACTGCCAGTTGCCGTTGTTCTGCGCCTTGTCCCCGCACAGCAGGTAGCGCATGAAGTGGGCCTCGCCGCGGCGGTAGTCCACGTGGAGGGTCTTGGTCAGGAAGGAGCCGACCACGAGGCGGGCGCGGTTGTGCATCCACCCGCGGGCGGTGAGCTGGCGCATCGCGGCGTCGACGATGGGGACGCCGGTCCGGCCTTCGCACCAGGCCGCGAACGCCGCGTCGTCGTCGCGCGTCTCGAGCGCCTCCATCCGCCGCTGGAACGGACGCTGCGCGTTGCCCGGGTGGTGGAGGAGCACGTGGGCGTAGAAGTCGCGCCAGGCGAGCTGGCGGACGAAGGCCTCGGCCCCCTCGCCGCCCTGGTCGAGGGCGCGCCGCTCGAGCTCGCGGACCGAGATGCACCCGAAGTGGATGGCCGGCGAGAGCTCGGACGTCCCGCCCGCCAGGCGGTCGTGGCGATCGGCGTACGCCGCGAGCTCGTCGTCGAGGAAGCGCGCGGCGCGCGCGCGGGCGGCGCGCTCCCCCGAGGGAAGGGGATCGGTCAGCTCGCGCTCGAGGCCGAAGTCGGCGAGCGCCGGGATCTCGCCCGGCTCGAGGCCGCCCGGCACGCGCAGCTCCGGCGGCGGCCCCAGCACCTCGCGCCGCGGGAGCGCTGAGTGTCGGCGGCGGAACGGCGTGT
>CALMNS010000452.1 GCA_937871635.1 uncultured Solirubrobacter sp. | reverse complement strand
CCCCTGCTCGTCGCGGGCGAGCACGCCGTCGGTCAGCTTGGGGAAGTCGGGCAGCGGCGGCATCCAGCCCGCCCGGAACCGCTCGTCGCGGAGGCGGGCCTCCTCGGCGTCCGTGATGCACGGGACCTTGCCGGCCTCCAGGGAGATGACCGTCCAGTCCACCGCGTGCGGACGGCGCTCCTGCTCGTAGGTGTCGAGCAGCCCGTCGGGCGCGAGCCCGCGCAGGACCAGGTCGAGCTTCCACGCGAGGTTCTTGGCGTCGCGCATCCCGGAGCACATCCCCTGCCCCATGAACGGGGGCATGGTGTGGGCGGCGTCGCCGATGAGGAACGCGCGGCCCTGGCGCCAGGTCACGGCCGTCCTCGCCTCGAAGGTGTAGACGAGCTGGCGGACGATCTCAACGTCGTCGGGCCCGACGCCGAGCTCCCCGAGGAGCCGCCACGCCGTCTCGGGACGCTCGAACTCCTCGACGGTCTCACCCGGGAGCAGCGCCCACTCCCACCGGCGGTGGCTCTTGCCGAGCGGCAGCACGGTGATCGGGCGCCTGGGATCGCAGATCTGCCCGCAGTCGAAGTCGAAGTGCAGCTCGCGCCGCTTGCGGGCGTCCACGTCGAGCCACTTCTCGTTGAAGCCGAGGTCGTCGCGCTCGATGCCGAGCTGCCGGCGCACGCCGGAGTTCGCGCCGTCGGCGGCGATGAGGTAGCGCCCGCGCAGGACGCGCTCCTCGCCGGTCACGACGGGACGCGGATCGCCGGGCGCCATCTCCGTGCGGCGCAGCACGACCTCGATGTGGTCCGGGTGCTCCCGCAGGTCGACCGCCTGCCAGCCCATGAGGAGGTCGACGGCGGGCTCGGCGACCAGGCGGTCCCCGAGCGCCTTCTCGAGGATCGGCTGGTACTGCATGTAGTCGGAGTTCCACCCCGAGATGCCCTCGGCGCCCCAGTCGAACTCGAGGAGCGTCTCGCCCTCGGCGTTGACCCACACGTACTCGAGCGTGGGGTAGGAGTCCGCCATGACGGGCCCCTCGCAGTCGAGCGCCTGCAGGATCCGCACGATCTCGTGGTCGATGTGACCGGCCCGGGGCAGTCCGTAGAGCTTGTGGTGCTTCTCGGCGACCGCGACGGAGTGCCCGGCTTGGCCGAGGAGCGCCGCCATCGTCAGCCCGACCGGGCCGACGCCCACGCCGACCACGTCGTAGATCTCGTCGCTCATGCCGCCTCCTCCTGTGTGGTCCATCCGGACTCCAGCCGCTCCCGCAAGAGGGCCACGGCTGCCTGCCAGACCCGGTCGGTGTCGGCGGCCGGGCGCTGGTACGGACCCCCGCCGGGTCCGTCGCCCAGGAGCCGGCGCACCTCCGCGGGGTCCGCGTCGGCGAGCTGATCGGCGGGAACGAGCGGCTTCGCGCCGTCGGGCACCTCGACGCCGGCGATCCGCACGGCGGGGAAGTTCTCGACCCAGGAGGCGTGGCTGACCGGCGCGATCTCGCCGGCGAGCCCCCAGATCTCCGGCTCGATGAGCCAGCCGTGGAAGCGGACCTGGCAGTGCGGGTGCTCGGCCTGCCAGGCCTCCGCGACCCCCTGCGCCGGGGCGTTGCCGCCGTGCCCGTTGACCAGGAGGATGCGCCGGAAGCCCTGGTGCTCGAGGGAGTCCAGCAGGTCGCGCACGAGCGCCGCGTAGGTCTCCGTCCGCAGGGTGATCGTCCCCGGGAAGGCCGTGAAGGTCGGGGTGAGCCCGAACGGGAGCGCGGGCAGCACCGGGACGCCGGAGGCCTCGGCGGCCTCGAGGGCCGCCCGTTCGACCAGGATCGCGTCGACGCCGACGGAGAGGTACCCGTGCTGCTCGGTCGACCCCAGCGGGACCAGCACCCGATCGTCGCGCTCGAGCTGCTCCTCGACCTGCATCCAGGTGCAGTCCCAGAGCCTCATGCGGGCACCTGGCCGATCAGCCGGTCGAGCCGCAGACGGGCGGTGATCGCGTGGCCGTCCATGTGCTCGGCGTCGCAGATCGCCGCGACGACGGGCGAGATGCGCCCCACACCCTCGTCGGTGAGGCGCTGGAAGGTGAGGGTCTTCAGGAACTTGCCGACCCAGAGGCCGCCCGTGTACCGCGCGGCGCGGCCCGTCGGCAGGACGTGGTTGACGCCGATCGCCTTGTCGCCGTAGGCGACGGTCGCCCGCGGGCCGACGAAGAGGGAGCCGTAGTTCGTGAGCGCCCCCTCGAACCACGCGTCGTCCCGCGTCTGGACCTCGAGGTGCTCGGGAGCGTAGGCGTCCGAGACGGCCGCCATCTCCGCGTGGTCACCGCACACGACGACCTCGCCGAAGTCCCGCCAGGCGGCGCCGGCGACGTCCGCGGTCGGCCACGTCTCGAGCCAGCGGTCGACGGCCGCGACGACCGCCTGGGCGAACTCCTCGGAGTCCGTGACGAGCACCGCCGGCGAGGTCGGGCCGTGCTCGGCCTGACCCAGGAGGTCGGCGGCGACGAGCTCGGAGTCGGCGCTTGCGTCGGCGAGCACGAGGATCTCCGACGGCCCGGCGACGAGGTCGATGCCGACGGGCCCGAACACCTGCCGCTTGGCTTCGGCGACGTAGGCGTTGCCGGGGCCGACGACGAGGTCGACCGGCTCGAGCCCGTCGATGCCGAAGACCATCGCCGCGAGCGCCTGCACCCCGCCGAAGCAGTAGATCTCGTCGGCGCCGGACGCGTGCATCGCGTAGAGCTGCGGCGGGTGCATGCCACCCTCCTCGCGGGGCGGCGCGCAGGCGGCCACCCGGCCCACGCCGGCGACCTTCGGCACCGCGACGGTCATGATCGACGAGGCCACGAGCGGGTACCGGCCGCCCGGCGAGTAGGAGCCCACGTTGCCGATGGGGATGTGGCGGTGGCCGAGCGTGATCCCCGGCAGCGTCTCGACCTCCAGGTCGACGAGCGTCCGGCGCTGCGCCGTGGCGAAGCCCCGGACCTGCGCGATCGCGTCGTCGATGTGGCCGCGGAGCTCCGGGTCGATGCGATCGCCGACCGCGTCCCGCTCGGCGTCGCCGACCCTGAAGCTCGCGGGGCTCCAGCCGTCGAGCCGCTCGGACCACCGGCGGACGGCGGACTCGCCGTCGCGCTCGACGTCGTCGAGGATGCGGGCGACGGTGTCGCGGATCTCGCCGGTGACCGTCGCGGGCTGCGGCGTGGCTCGCTTGAGGTAGGTGGGCATCGCGCTCCTTACTGGGCGGTGCATCCGCCGTCGACGACGAGGCTGGTGCCGGTGACGAGCCCGGCAGCGGGGGAACTGAGGCTCATCGCAGCACCGTCGCCGGCTCGACCAGGGGCGTCGCGGCGTCGACGAAGGCAGCCGGCGGCTCGGGGTTGCCCCAGCGGTTGACGGTCAGCGGCTCGTCCGGCCACACCCCCGGCACGTGGAGCTCGTCCTGGTCGATCCGCTGGATGCCGGCCGAATGCTCGACGACGACGCCGTCGGCGTCGTAGGCGTACGCGAAGTAGTTGTCCCCGATGCCGTGGTGGCCGGGTCCCCAGAGGAACGTGCGGCCATGCCGCATGAGGTGGTCGCCGACGCGTCCCAGCGCCGCGAAGCCGTCGTACTGCCAGGCGTAGTGGTGCAGGGCGTCCACGTCGGCGTCGATGACGCTCACGCCGTGGTGCTCGTCGCTCGCCCGCAGCCAGGAGGCGGCGCGCTCGGCGCGGTCGGACATGCGGAACCCCAGGACGTCGATGAGCGTGCGCTCCAGCGCGTCCTTCTGCGAGGACTTCACCGTGATGTGCTCGAAGCGGACCGGGCGCGGGGCCACCGAGTCGTAGATCGCCGGCTCGTCTTGCGCGAGGCCGTAGACGACTTCGACGACGAGCCCTCCGGGCGCCAGGAACCGGATCGCGTCCTCGACGCCGGACTCGAGCCGACCGCGTCCGACGACCTCGAGCCGCTCGGCCTCGATGCGCGCGACGAGCGCGTTGAAGCTCGCGCGATCGAGCGCCTCGACGGCGATGTGATCGCAGGCGACCGCGTCGCCGGCGATGAGCATGAGCTCGTGATGGCGGACGCCGCAGGTCAGGTAGGCCGTGTGGGCGTCCCGCTCCGAGACGCGGAGCCCGAGGACCTGCACGGCGTGCTCGACCGACCGGTCGAGGTCGGGGACCCGCAGGGCGACGTGGGCGATGCGCAGCACGATCAGGCCCCTGCCGTCGCGGCCGCCGGCCGCCGGTCCGCGGCCGCCCCGTCGTGGACCACCGGGTTGCGCAGGACGCCGATGCCGCCGATCTCGATCTCGACCACGTCGCCGGGGTGCAGGAGGACCTGCGGGTCGCGCGACACGCCGACGCCTGCGGGGGTCCCCGTGGCGATGACGTCGCCGGGCTCGAGCGTCATAAGGCGCGAGACGAACGCGATGGTCGCGGCGACGGAGAAGATCATGTTCCCCGTCGTCCCGTCCTGCACCGTCGCGCCGTTGACGCGCGCGACGACGCGGAGGTCCTGGACGTCGTCGACCTCGCCGAGCAGGACGAGGCTCGGGCCGCAGGGGCCGAAGGTGTCGATCGCCTTGCCGGCCGTCCACTGGCTCGTCGCGTGCTGCACATCGCGCGCGGTCACGTCGTTGAAGGCCATGACGCCGGCGACGACGTCGAGCGCCTCCGCCTCGACGACGTCCTTGCAGCGGCGTCCGATGACGACGGCGAGCTCGGCCTCGTAGTCGAACACCTCCCCGATCTTGGGAAGGACGATGGGCGCCCGGGGCCCGACGAGCGAGTTGCGGAACTTCGCGAAGAGCATCGGGGACGCCGGCAGCGCCAGCCCCGACTCCTCGGCGTGGTCGCGGTAGTTGAGCCCGAGGCAGATGATCTTCTCGGGGTCGGCGACGGGCGGGCCCAGCTCCGTCGTCTCGACCGTCCCGACCGGATCGCCGTGGGGGGCGATCTGCGCGAGCGCGGACAGCGCAGCCGGTCCCGCGGCGAGGACGGCGCGGTTGGAGCGCCAGTCCACGCCTTGGTCGAGGTCGGCGGCCGCGGCCGCGGCGCGCGTGTCGACGATGGTCCCGTCAACGGCGATGCCGGCGCAGGGGCCATCCAAGGACGCATAGGTGACCAGACGCAAGGAACGAACCTCCGGCGGGCGGTTGGGGGATCCGTGAGCCAGGTGGCGGTGGACGGATCCGGCGGTGTGAAGGACCTTGCCTACAATCCGGCGCGAAGTCCAAGACCTTCGCCGTCGGGATCGATGCAATTGGCACATCGATCCGACAGAGCGGAGTAGTGTCCGCCCCATGGACGCGTCAACCGCGTTGCTGCCGGAGCTCGATCTCAAGCGGTTGCGCTACTTCGTGACCCTGGCCGAGGAGCTCCACTTCGGCCGCGCGGCGCAGCGCGCCTTCATCGCCCAGCCGGCGCTGAGCCGGACCATCAAGCAGCTCGAGGACCAGTTCGGCGTCCCGCTGTTCACCCGCAGCAGCCGTCGCGTCGAGCTGACCGGCGCCGGCCGCCAGCTCGCCGAGGACGCGCGGTCGCTGCTGGCCAGCGCGGACGCCATGTGCGAGCGCGTGCTCCGCGCCGCGGACGCGCCGACGTCGCTCACGGTCGGGTTCTTCACGGGCGACAACACCCTCGGTGGGGCGATGCGCGAGTTCACCGCCCGGCACCCCGAGACGGTCATCGCCGTGCGCCGCATCTACTGGCACGACCAGACCCGGGCCGTCCTCGACGGGACCGTCGACGCGGCACTCGTCCACCTGCCCATCGACGACGAGGGGCTGCGCTTCGAGCTGCTGCACTCAGAGCCGCGCTACGCGGTCCTGGCCGCCGATCACCCGCTGGCGGGAGCTGCCGAGGTCTCCATCCACGACCTCCAGCAGGATCCGGTCGTCCTGCACCATGGGGCGAGCCCTGCGTGGGAGGCGTTCCACAACTTCGACCCCCGGCCGGACGGGCGGGCCGCGCGCCGCGGTCCCGAGGTCACCTGCCTCGAAGAGAAGCTCGAGGTCATCGCGACCGGCCACGCCATCAGCTTCTTGCCGGCGTCGACCAGGTTCTGGCTCAACACGCAGTCCGGCCTCGCGTCCGTCCTCGTGACCGACATGCCCCCGACGGAGGTCGGCGTCGCCTGGAGCGTCGAGCGGGAGGACGAGCTGGTCCTCGACTTCGTCGCCGTCGTGCGCGCGTGCGGAGGCACGCCCCCGCACGAAGCCGTGCAGGTGGCGTCATCCTGAGCGCGGCGCCGGGACGAAGCACCCCGGCTGCACCGCCGTCCCTCACGTAGAACGGCCCGCGCGTGCGGGCCTTTCGGCTATAGCGGGGGCAGCACTCGAACCGGCTCGCGCAGCGCGCCCGTTCCGTGCCGTCGAGCGCGAGCTCGACCTCGAGGAGGCCAGAGTGGGCTGAACGACCCCCCGTTGCCTGCGTTTCCGTGCCAAGTCCGCCCGTTGCGACGACTGGGCAAGGCTCTGGAGGTGGTGAGCGCTCGCTGCGCTCGAGGGCGGCAAGGAGGCGCAGAGCGCTTTGACGCGCTCAGACGAGCGGTGGGTCGAGGCGCGCGAACCCCTCCTGCCGGCGCGACGCGAAGTAGGGGTAGGCGGCGTCGGTGGCGCTGGCGGCGTCGAGCAACGCGACGTGCTCGGGATCCAGGTCCCAGCCAACGACGCCGAGGTTCTGCGTCAGGTGCTCCTGGGTGCGGGCGCCGAGGATCACCGACGTCACCGTCGGTCGGCCGAGCAGCCAGTTGATGGCGATCTCCGGGACGCTGCGGCCGGTCGCGGCCGCGACCTCGTCGAGCGCGTCGACCACACCGAACAGGAGCTCGTCGTCGACCGGCGGTCCGAACCCGGCGGTCTCCTGCAGCCGGCTGCCCTCCGACAGTGGCATGCCGCGACGGACGCGGCCGGTCAGTCGCCCCCAGGCCAGCGGGCTCCAGACGAGCGCTCCCACGCCTTGGTCGCGGCCGAGCGGCCCGAGCTCCCACTCGTAGTCGCGGCCGACGAGGGAGTAGTAGACCTGGTGGGCGACGTACCGCGGGAAACGGTGCCGATCAGCCACCGCGAGCGACTTCATGAGCTGCCAGCCGGAGAAGTTCGACGCGCCGACGTACCGAACCTTGCCGGCACGGACCAGGTCGTCGAGGGTCGACAGCGTCTCCTCGACCGGGGTCCCGGCGTCGAACGCGTGAAGCTGCAGGAGGTCGACGTGCTCCACCCGCAGCCGGCGCAGCGAGTCGTCCACCGCACGCAGAAGACGAGCCCGGCCCGACCCGGCGTCGCCGGGCTCATCCCCCATCGGCAGCGACGTCTTCGTGGAGATCAGCACCCGATCGCGACGGCCCTTGATGGCGGCGCCAAGGACCTCCTCCGATGCACCGTCGGAGTAGACGTCGGCGGTGTCGAACAAGGTGACGCCGGCGTCCAGGCACACATCGACGATCGCCCGGGCCGCTTGGGCGTCGGTGGTGCCCCAGTGGCCGAACAGCGGTCCGCTACCGCCGAACGTGCCGGCGCCGAAGCTCAGGACCGGGACCTGCAGGCCCGACGCGCCCAGCCGTCGATGTTCCACGTCGTTCTCCTTCTCATCGGGTGAGACGCCACGGTGGCCTACCGGCTCAGCGACAACAAGGCACCTGTGGCGCCTACCAACGAGAGGGTCACCCACCGCGACAGACGGGACGGCAGACTGCAGCCATGCCGTCCGCGACGCACCACCCGACCGGCGAGCTCGGACGGTTCCTGCGAGCGCGGCGCGCTGAGCTGACGCCCGAAGCGGCGGGCATCACGTCCTTTGGCGTGCGGCGAGTGCCCGGCCTCAGACGCGAGGAGCTCGCGCAGCTCGCCGGTGTCTCGACGGCGTACCTCACCCGCCTTGAGCAAGGCCAGAGCGCGAACGCGTCCGCGTCGGTCCTCGACGCGCTCGCCACGGCGCTGCAGCTGGCCGACGACGAACGCGAGCACCTCCGCGCGCTCGCCCGCCAGGGTGGCCCTCCGCCGCCCAAGCGTCGCCGCTCCCAACCCCGCCCCGGTGCCCTCGCGCTGCTCGGGGCGATGCCGCACGCCGCGGCGCTGCTGCTCGGACCGCGTACCGAGATCCTCGGCTGGAACCGCCTCGGGCACCTGCTCCTCGCCGGACACGTCGACTCGGCGGCGCCCCAGCGGCCGGCCGGCCGCCCGAACCTCACCCGCCTGTTGTTCCTCGATCCGCACACCCGGGAGCTGCATCGCGACTGGCCGGCGGAGGCCCGGCTGTCGGTCGCTTCGTTGCGCTTCGTTGCCGCGACCATGCCTGACGATCCTGAGATGTCCGAGCTGATCGGCGAGCTGACGCGCCACAGCGACGACTTCGCGTCGCTGTGGCGACGCCACCCCGTGACTCGGTGCTCGCACGGGATCAAGCAGCTGCACCACCCATCGGTCGGAGAGCTCGACGTCCCCTTCGAGGTCCTGCACCTGCCTGGGGACCCGGGGCAACGACTGCTCGTGCTCGCACCGACCCCGGACTCGCCTGCGGCGCATGCCGCCACCCTGCTGTTGACCACGGGATGACCGGGGCCGCGGTGTGGTCGACCAGCCGCGTCGGCGCCGCGGGCTTCAACAGGCCCGATGACTGCCATCATGCTTCGTCGTTGGACGCTGGAGGCCTGGTGGCTGACCAGCCGCGGACATGCCCATCGATGCGCCAGCGGGCAGCACCTGGTTTGGGTCAGCGCGGGGTCGGCCTGGTGCGTCTTCGCCGTGCCCGGGACAAATCTGGGGACAAAGCGCTCTGCCGACGCCGTGGCCCTCAACGCGGAAAGCCCTGCTTAGCAGGGCTTTCCTTTGATAGCGGGGGCAGGATTCGAACCTGCGACCTTCGGGTTATGAGCCCGACGAGCTACCTGGCTGCTCCACCCCGCGGCGGGTGGTGGAGATTAGCAACCGCGGGCGCGAGCGGCAACGGTCAACAGGCTGGGTTCCTGCTCAGGCGAGGAGCGCTCGGAGGCGCTCGCCGTTCGCGGGGGCGAAGGCCTCCCAGTCGTTGTTGAAGTAGGCGAACACCTCGACCTCGTGGCGCAGTGCGGTGACGCGCGAGGCCCAGGCCCGCAGCTCGGCCTCGGAGTAGTTGCCGCGCCGTCCGGCGCGGCCGTAGTGGAAGCGCAGGAAGGTCCAGCCCGCGGTGAGCACTACGTCGTCGATCCACGGCCGGCGGGGGTCGTCGCCGATCGCCAGCGCCGCGCCGGCGCCCCGCAGCAGCGCGTAGACGGGCTCGCAGAACCAGCTCGGGTGGCGCAGCTCGAAGGCGTGCCGGCCCGGCGGGAGCGCCTCGAGGGCGCCGGCCAGCCGGTCGTCGTCGCGCGCGAAGCTCTCGGGCAGCTGCCAGAGGACCGGGCCGAGCCGGCCCGCCGCGACGAGCGGCTCGATCCGCTCGTAGAAGCGCTCGATCCCCTCGCCGAGGTCGCGCAGGCGCTTCATGTGCGTCAGGTAGCGGCTGGCCTTCACCGTGAAGACGAACCCGGCGGGCGTCTGCTCCACCCACCGCGCGACGGCGTCGCGCGAGGCGAGCCGGTAGAAGGTCGAGTTGACCTCGACCGTGGTGAAGCGCCGGGCGTAGACCTCGAGCCAGCGGCGCTGGGGACAGCCCGGCGGGTACACCGGGCCGCGCCAGTCGCGGTACTGCCAGCCCGAGCAGCCGACGTGGACGGGCCGCAGCGGGCTCAGATGGTCAATCGCCGACCGCCGCGAGGCGCGGCAGCTCGATGGCCGGGCAGCGGTTCATGACGACGTCGAGCCCGGCCTCGCGGGCGCGGGCGGCGGCCGCCTCGTCGACGACCCCGAGCTGGAGCCAGACCGCCCGCGCGCCGATCGCGATCGCCTCGTCGACGTGGGCGCCGGCCTCAGAGGAGCGGCGGAAGACGTCGACCACCTCGATCGTCGCCTCGGCCGCCGCGTCCTCGAGCGTCGCGAAGCAGCGCTCCCCCAGCAGGACGCCGCCCGCGACGGCGGGGTTGACCGGGACGACGCGATAGCCCCGCGCCTGGAGCAGCGCGGCGATGCGGTGCGAGTCGCGCCCCGGATCGGGTGAGCAGCCGACGACCGCCCAGGTCCCGTACGACCGCAGCACGCGCGCGATGGTCGTCGGGTCGCTCACGGCCCTGGGAGGGTACCCCCGCTCTCGACCCCGATGGCTCGCGTCGCCCTCACCCGCATCCTCCCCTTCCCCGCGATCGACCGCCTGCGTGAGGTGCACGACGTCACCGTCTGGGAGGGGCCCGAGCCGCCGCCCGAGGACGCGCTGCGCGAGCTCGTGCGCGACGCCGAGGGCCTGCTGTGCCTGCTGACGGACCGCATCGACGGGCCGCTCCTCGAGGCGGCGCCCCGGCTGCGGGCGATCTCGAACCTCGCGGTGGGCACCGACAACGTCGACCTCGAGGCGGCCACCGCCCGGGGCATCCCCGTCGGCTCGACGCCCGACGTCCTCACCGACGCCACCGCCGACCTCGCCTTCGCGCTCCTGCTCGCCTCCGCGCGCCGGCTCCTGCCGGCCTCCCGGGCGGTCAGGGCGGGCGAGTGGGTCACCTGGGAGCCGGCCCGCTGGCTCGGTGACGAGGTCACGGGCGCGACGCTCGGGATCGTCGGGCCCGGGCGGATCGGGCGGGCGGTCGCCCGCCGGGCGGAGGGCTTCGGGATGCGGGTGATCGACTCGAAGGCCATGGAGCTCGACGAGCTGCTCGAGCAGGCCGACTTCGTCTCGCTGCACGTCCCCCTGACCGACGACACCCGCCACCTGATCGACGCCGGCGCGCTCGCGCGGATGAAGCCGACCGCCCACCTGGTCAACACGGGCCGCGGCCCGCTCGTCGACCAGGACGCGCTCGCCGCCGCCCTGCACGCCGGGACGATCGGCGGCGCGGCGCTCGACGTCACCGACCCCGAGCCGCTGCCGGCGGACCATCCGTTGCTCGAGGCGCCGAACCTGATCGTGGTCCCCCACGTCGGGTCGGCGACGCACGCGACCCGCGAGCGGATGGCGGCCATGGCCGTCGACAACCTCATCGCCGGGCTCGACGGCGCGCCGCTGCCCCACCGGGCCAACGGGTAGCGTCCGCGGTCGCGATGCGCGTGGCGGTGGTGGACATCGGGACGAACTCGACGCGGCTGCTGATCGCGGAGGTGGTGGACGGCGCCGTCCCGGAGGAGCTCGACCGCCGGTCGATCGTCACGCGGCTCGGTGAGGGGGTGGACGCCACGGGCACGCTCGGCGACGCGCCCCAGGCGCGCGTCTTCGCCGTGCTCGACTGGGGCGGGATGGCGGAAGAGGCGGTGGCAGACGCCATCCACGTGGTGCCGGTGCCGGACGGCCTGCCGCTGGAGCCGGCCGTCGCCATGCCCATCAGCTACCCGACCGCCGCCGCGTCCTTGCTGTGGCGGGCGCGGCTGGAGCCGGGGCAGTGGGTGCTGGTCCAGGGC
>CALMNS010000451.1 GCA_937871635.1 uncultured Solirubrobacter sp. | reverse complement strand
CGGCAACGCCGGGACGCTCATGCGCCTGCTGCCGGGCTGGCTCGCCGGCCAGCCCGCGGGGACGTGGACGCTCGACGGCGACGCCTCGATCCGCCGGCGCCCGGTCGACCGCGTGCTCGAGCCGCTCGGCCGGATGGGGGCGCGGGTCGAGGCCTGCGAGGGTCGCTACGCCCCGTTCACCGTCACGGGCGGGCCGCTCGCGGCGATCGAGTACCGCCTGCCGGTCGCCTCCGCCCAGGTCAAGTCCTGCGTCCTGCTCGCCGGCCTGCTCGCCGACGGGGAGACGTCCGTCGTCGAGCCCGCCCCGAGCCGCGACCACACGGAGCGGATGCTCCTGCACGCCGGGGCGCGGATCGCCCGGACGGACGGCGGGCGGGTCACCGTCGCCGGCCAGGCCGGACTCGCGCTCGACGTCCTGCGCGTCCCCGGGGATCCGTCCTCGGCCGCCTTCCTGATCGCCGCCGCGGTGCTCGTGCCGGGCTCCCGCCTGGTGGTCGAGGGGATGGGGACGAACTGGACGCGGGTCGGCTTCCTGCGCATCCTCGAACGGATGGGCGCGGCGGTGGTCGGGCCGCTCGAGGCCCCGGGCGGCGAGCTCCGGGCCGAGGAGCCCGTGGCCGAGCTCGACGTCACCGCCGGGCCGCTCGTCGCCACCGCGGTCGAGCCGGGCGAGGTCCCGCTCGCCATCGACGAGCTCCCGCTGGTCGCGCTGCTCGGCGTCTTCGCGGAGGGGACCACCGTGGTGCGCGGCGCCCAGGAGCTCCGGGTCAAGGAGTCCGATCGGATCGCCACCGTGGTCGACGGGCTGCGGGGGCTCGGGGCGGAGATCGAGGCGACCGAGGACGGCTTCGCGGTGACCGGCACCGGCGGGCTCGAGGGCGGCGTCCTCCCCGCCCACGGCGACCACCGGCTGGCCATGCTCGGGGCGGTGGCGGGGCTGGCCTCGCGCGGCGGCGTCACCGTCGACGGGATGGAGGCCGCCGCGGTCTCCTACCCCGGCTTCGAGGCGGACCTCGAGCGGCTGCTGCGGAACGGCTAGGGTTCCGGCCTTCGATCAGCGCAAGCGCGGATCTCCGGACGACGTCACACATGGTCATCGCGATCGACGGCCCCGCCGGCGCGGGCAAGAGCACGGTGGCCCGTGCCGTCGCCGAGGCGCTCGGCGCCACCTACCTCGACACGGGCGCGATGTACCGCTGCGTGGCGCTGGCCGCGCCCGCGGGGCCGGCCGCCGAGACCGCCCGCCGGGTGGCCATCGAGCTCTCCGACCGCGTCCGCCTCGACGGGAAGGACGTGACGGAGGCCATCCGCACCCCCGCGGTGACCGCCCGCGCCTCCGAGGTGGCCACCGATCCCGAGGTCCGCGCCGCCCTCGTCGCCCAGCAGCAGGCGCTGGTGGCCGAGGGCGACTGGGTCGCCGAGGGGCGCGACATCGCCCTGGTGGTCGCCCCCGACGCGGCGGTCAAGGTCTTCCTGACCGCGTCGGAGCGCGAGCGCGCGCGCCGCCGCGCCGCGCAGACCGGCGCCGACGAGGCGACCGTCC
>CALMNS010000450.1 GCA_937871635.1 uncultured Solirubrobacter sp. | reverse complement strand
ATCGCGCGCCGGAGCGCCGCCGCCGCCCCCTCCGGGGCCTCGGGCCACGCCTCGCGGAGGTCCGGCGGCGGCGAGTCCACGATCTGGTGGACGACCTCGATCGGCGTCGTCCCCGAGCGCGCCTTGCGCCCGCTCAGGACCTCGTAGGCCATGGTGGCCAGCGCCCAGACGTCCGTCGCGGGCGACGCCGCCGCGCCCTGGAGCTGCTCGGGAGCCATGTACGCGGCCGAGCCCAGCGCGGTCCCGGTCTGGGTGATGCGCGAGGCGTCCGCCTCCGTCGCGATCCCCAGGTCGGCCAGCCGCACCGACCCGTCGACGCCCAGCAGCACGTTGGCCGGCTTGACGTCGCGATGGACGATGCCCCTCCCGTGCACGTGGTCGAGCGCGTCCCCCACGGCCCCCAGCACCTCGAGCGCCCGCTCGGGGGCCATCCGGCCGCGCGACAGCGTCCGCCGCAGGTCCTCGCCCTCGACGTACTCCATGATCACGAGCAGCTCGGCGTCCTCGATCAGGACGTCGTAGACCCCGACGAGGTTGGGGTGACGCAGCGAGGCCCCGATGCGCGCCTCGCGCTGCAGGCGCCGCGCCGTCGTCTCGTCCCCCCCGGGGTGCAGGCGCTTGATCGCGACGCGCCGGCCCAGGCGCTCGTCCTCGGCGAGGACGACCGTCGACATCCCCCCGGAGCCGATCCGGCGCTCGACGCGATAGCGGTCGGCTATGCGCACTAGTCCGACTTCGCCGCGGCCACGGGTGCGAATGTAGCGTTGCGGCCATGCCCACCGCCGCACCACCGCTCACGCTGCACGTCCTCCCGCCGTCCCATCCCTGCATGACGGCGGAGGCAGCCCTGCGGCACAAGGGCCTCGCGTACGAGAAGGTGACGCTCGCGCCGGGCGCGCACAACGACGAGATGGAGCGCCTTTACGGCGAGGGCCGGCGGACGGTTCCCGGCCTCCTGGTCGGCGAGGAGCCCGTGCACGGATCGCGGGCGATCCTGGCCCGGCTGGAGGCGCTCGCGCCCGAGCCCACGCTCTATCCGGAGGCCATCGCCGACGAGGTCCGCGAGGCCGAGCGCTGGGGCGACGAGGTGCTCCAGGATCTCGGGCGCCGGCTGCCCTGGGCGGCGCTGCACTTCCGTCCCGAGGCGATGGGGACCCTGGGCGGCGCCGGGGCGCTCGACCCCGCCGGGACCGACTTCGCGATGAAGTACGTCCGCGCGAGCTGGAAGTACCACGGGATCACCGCGGAGCGACTGGCCGAGGACCTGGCCGGGCTCCCGGAGAAGCTCGACCGGATCGGCGCCTACGAGGAGGCCGGCGTCATCGGTGGCGAGGAGCCGACCGCCGCGGACCTCCAGATCGGGGCGACGGTCCGGGTGCTGCTGGTGGTCGGCGACCTCATCCCGCTCATCGAGGGCACCGCCGGTGAGCGGATCGCCCTCCGATGGTTCCCCGACTACCCGGGCGGGGTGCCGGCCGGGGCGTACCCGGCCGGCTGGGTCCCTCCTCGGGGCGCCGAGACCCGCTAGTAGAACAGCGGGCAGACGAGGCCGGTGCCGCCGTCGGCCCGCGAGGTCCGGGCCAGGCTCCCGACGGGCTTCGGCGCGAAGCGGTCGCGCTTCACGCTCGGCGCGGTCACGGACTTCATCGCGCTCGACTGGGCCGCCGCCCGCCGCAGGCGCAGCACCTCGACGCCGCGGTTCATGTCGAACAGGTAGATCAGGTCGCGGCCCCGCCGGTCCTCGCGGAAGGCCACGTCCCAGGAGTTCGACGACGGGTTCGCCCCCGCCGCGTCGGTCGTGCCCGTTACGCGGTAGTACCCGACCTGGCGCACGTCGCGGGCGTCATGGATGTCGATCAGCCGCAGGCCCTGCCCGTACCACGCGGCGGCGAGCAGCGAGCGCTCGATCTCGAAGTAGTGGGCCGAGCAGCCCAGCTCCGGGTTGGCCGTCTCCGGCGTGTCGGTGAAGGGGTGGAACGTGTCGAGCGTCTTCATCCGGTACGGGTTCTGCCGGGTCGACTGCGACGCCGGCTCGCCGCCCTGGGAGTCCGTGATGTCCGAGAGGACGATCTTCCCGCTCGCCTCGCAGGGCCGGGTGAACTCCTCCTCCGTCGCGACCAGGACGTTGCCGTCGGCCACGCCCTCCGCCCGCACCGAACCGTCCGTCGGGCGGCCCGAGTTGTGCATGAGCATCACGGGCTGCGCGGTGCCGGCGACCCCGCCGCCGGCCACCAGGATCGGCTCGAACGGCGTCGCCCGGCGCACGCGGTTGAGGTAGGGGTCACGGTGCCAGCCCCGGGTGGCGTAGCCGCGCACGCCGCCGCGACCGCTCACCCAGGCGATCCCCTGGGCGTCCTCGTCGACGTCGTGGGAGTAGTCCGTGTACCGGTCGTTGCGCCAGACGTCGACGGGCTCGTCGGAGACCTCGGGGCTCTCGGGGTTCGTGAGGTCGGTGACCCAGATCGGCCGCCCGTCGCCGATCAGCCGGTTGTTGATGCTCGTGGGCTGCGCCGGATCGGGGGTGATGATCGGGCCCAGCCAGTCCTGGTCGTCGCGCCGCGCCGGCCCGCCCGTCCAGATGTAGCGGCACCCCTGGATGCAGCTCGCGGTGTGCCCGGAGGGCAGGTCGACGAAGTCGCCGAGCTGGCGCAGGTTGGTCGGATCGGCGTAGGAGATGACGTAGAAGCCGCTCTTGCAGGCCGGGTTGCGGACGCTGCCGCCGACGGGGCAGGCGCCCAGCGGGTTGTCCGTGTGCCGCGGGTCGAGCGCGCCGATGATCAGCTTGCGGCGCGTGTCGAGCTCCATGTCCTCGTTCTGCCAATAGCCGAACTCGGCGATGTCGGGCGGGAGGAACGTGTCGAGCAGCGCGGGCTTGGCGGGGTCGGACACGTCGTAGACCTTGAAGCCGAAGCGTCCCGTGGTGACCAGGATGTTCTTGCCGCCCACCCGGTCGAACTTGCCCTCGGTGATCCCGCGCGCGTCGGCCATCCGGGTCACGTGCTCGAGGTTGCCGGACATCTGCGCGCCCTCGGGTGGGGCCGTCTGGGCCGCCGCCACCGCCGGCATCGCCAGGCCTCCGAGCAGCGCCGCGACGGCGCCGACCAGCTTCCTACCCCTCATTCTGCCCTCCAGTCGCGTGCGGTTCCATCGCCCAGGCGGGAACCTAACGCGCGGGACCCCGGCGTGTCCAGCCGGCGCGGCGGCATCGCCTCTCGGCCGCTCCGTCGGCCTGGGAGGGCGTCCGCGCGGTCCGCTTGCGTGGCTAACGTGCCCGTCGAGCTTGACCTGGTCTCCTTCGCCTCGCGCTGAACCCCCCCGGACCTCTGCCCGCAGCGGACGGCGCCTAGGCGTGCTGGTCGGCATCGTCCCGGCCGCGGGGCACGGTACGCGGCTGGGGCTCGCCAGCGGCTCGAAGGAGCTCGTCGACGTCGGCGGCCGCCCGGTCCTCGACGTGCTCGTCGAGCGCATGCGCGCCGCCGGTCCCGACGAGCTGCGGATCGTCACCCGCCCGGACAAGGACGACGTCATCGCCCACGCGGAGCGCATCGGCGCGCGCGTCGTCCTCGGCCGGCCCCCCGACGTGCCCGCGTCCCTGCTGCTCGGCCTCGCCGGCCTGGCACCCGACGACGTCGCGATGTGGGGCTACCCGGACTGCCTGTGGGAGCCGGTCGACGGCTTCGCGCGGATCCTGCCCCTCCTGGACGACCGCGGCGTCGACGTCGCGGTCGGGCTCTTCCGGGCCCCCGAGCCCGAGCGCTCCGACGTGGTGACGCTCGACGACGACGGGTTTGTCACCGGCGTGCACATCAAGCAGCCCGATCCTCCGGGCGACCTCATCTGGGGGATCGCCGCGGGCCGCGCCGGCGCGCTGGCCGCGCTGCGCGACGTGGCCGAGCCCGGCCTGCTCATCGACCGGCTGAGTCGCGAGCGGCGCGTGGC
>CALMNS010000449.1 GCA_937871635.1 uncultured Solirubrobacter sp. | reverse complement strand
GCACCCGGGCGCGGATCTCCGCCGAATCCGGCGCGATCTGCCGTTCGAGCGCCTCGGCGCTCGGCCGGGCGACGTGCAGCGTGACGTCGACGCGATCGAGCAGCGGACCGCTCAGCCGGCGCTGGTGACGCGACAGGTCGGCGGCCGAGCACCGGCAGCCGGTGGTGCCCGCCCCGCACGGGCACGGGTTGGCCGCCGCGACGAGCATGCAGGAGCTCGGATAGACCACGAGCCGCTGGCCGCGCACGATGGCGACGTGGCCGTCCTCGAGCGGCTGCCGCAGGGCCTCGAGGCTCGACCGCGGGAACTCGGAGAGCTCGTCGAGGAAGAGGACGCCGTGATGGGCGAGGGTGACCTCACCCGGCGCCGGGCGCGACCCGCCGCCGACCAGACCAGAGGGCGAGATCGTGTGGTGCGGCGCCCGGAACGGCCGCGTCCGCACCAGCCCGCCGCCTTCGTGCAGCCCGGCGATCGAGTGGATCCGGGTGACGCCGATCGCCTCTCCGGGCGTGAGCGGCGGCAGGATCGAGCCGATCCGCCGGGCGATCATCGTCTTGCCGGTTCCCGGCGGTCCGTGCATGAAGAGGTTGTGGCCCCCCGCGGCGGCGACCTCCACCGCACCGATCACGGCGTTATGGCCGCGGACGTCGCTGAAGTCGGGGGCATCGGGCCCCGGCTCGAGCCGCTCCGGCTCGGCCTCGGCCGGCAGCGGCGCGGGAGCCGAGCGGCCGTGCAGGACGTCGACCACCTCCTGAAGCGAGCCGACGCCGCACACCTCGATGCCGTCGACGAGCGCCGCCTCGCGCGCCCGCTCGACCGGGACGAACAGGCGGGCGAGCGCTCGGCTCCGGGTTCCCTCGGCCATCGCCAGGACCCCGCGGACCGGTCGCACCCGGCCGGCCAGGGAGAGCTCGCCCGCCACCGCGCAGTCCTCGAGCGCCTCCGAGGGGATCTGTCGCGCGGCGGCGAGCACCGCGACCGCGAGCGGCAGGTCGAAGCTCGGGCCCACCTTGTGCAGGTAGGCCGGGGCGAGGTTGACGGTGATGCGCTTGTTGGGGAACTCGAAGCCCGAGTTGACGATCGCCGCCCGCACCCGCTCGCGCGCCTCGCGCACCGCCTTGTCGGCGAGCCCGACCACCGTGAAGGCCGGCAGGCCGGTCCGGATGTCGGCCTCCACCCAGACGGGCCGGCTCTCCACCCCGTCGAGCGTGAAGGTGATGACGCGGGCGAGGGACACGCCGACGACGCTATGGCCGGCGGCCGGCCCGAGTCAGCACCGCGAGGTGACGATCGTGCGGCGACTTCGTGACGAATC